>JBOGMI010000771.1:0-17822 GCA_050746645.1 Bryobacteraceae bacterium
TCTCGATCTTCGCTTCCGGCCGCCGCAGCCAGACGCTCAGCAGCGGATTGTCGCCGCCCGTGCTTCTGTTCACTGCGGAGGTTCGCGCCCGCTCCAGCAGCTCCCGTACTCGGCGCTTCTGCTCCTGCTTCTGCTCAAAACGCTTCCAGCGCGCATTGCTCACCAAACCAACTCTTCGCCCGATCGGTGTCAGCCGCTCATCGGCATTGTCGATCCGCAGGTGCAGCCGGAATTCGGCACGCGAGGTGAACATCCGGTACGGCTCGTCCGCGCCTTTGCTGACCAGATCGTCGACCAAAATACCAGCGTACCCGTCGCTTCGCTCCAACGTCAGCGGTCCAAGCCCCTTCATCTTCAGGGCGGCATTCAGCCCCGCAATCAGTCCCTGGCAGCCGGCTTCTTCGTAGCCCGAGGTGCCGTTGATCTGTCCCGCCAAGAACAAGCCCGGAATCGACTTCACTTCGAGCCCATGCGTCAGCTCGCGCGCATCGATCGCGTCGTATTCGATCGCATAGCCCGGCCGGATCATCTCGGCATCTTCCAGGCCCGGAATCGAACCCACCATCGCCGTCTGCACGTCGATCGGCATGCTAGTGGACATGCCGTTCACGTAGATCTCGTGAGTGTCCAGGCCCTCGGGCTCGAGAAAGATCTGGTGACGGCGCTTTTCGGGAAATTTGACGATCTTATCTTCGAGAGAAGGGCAGTAGCGCGGGCCGATGCCTTCGATTTGGCCGCTGTAAAGGGGCGAGCGGGCAATACTTTCTTGAATGACCCGCTGCGTCTGCTCATTTGTGTAAGACAGATAACATACGATCTGCTCCCGATCAATCTTGTCGGTTACGAAGGAAAACGGAGTCGGGACCGTATCGCCGTGTTGCTCTTCGAACCGCGAAAAATCGATGCTGCGGCCATCGAGCCGAGGCGGCGTTCCGGTCTTGAGCCGGGTCCATTGCAAGCCGAGGCTGCGCAAGTGGCCGCCGAGTGTGTGGGAGGCAGCTTCGCCATTTCTTCCACACGCGTATTTCTGTTCGCCGACATGGGCTAACCCATTTAAGAAAGTTCCCGTAGTGACCACGACGGCTTCGGCTGCCAGATCGCGCCCGTCCTTGAGGCGCACACCTGCGATCCTGCGGTTGGGTTCGTCTCGCAAAAACAGGAGTTCGCCGACTTCGGCCTGGAGAATGTGCAGATTGGGTTCGTTTTCGAGCCAGGCGCGCATACGGATGCGGTACTGCTTTTTGTCGCATTGCGCGCGCGGCGACCAGACCGCGGGGCCGCGGCTTGTATTGAGCAGGCGGAATTGAATCCCGACAGCGTCGGTGAGTTCTCCCATGATGCCGCCGAGAGCGTCGATTTCGCGCACCAAATGACCTTTCGCGATACCGCCGACCGCGGGATTGCAGGACATCTGCGCGATCAGGTCAAGGTTCATGGTGACTATGGCGGTGTTCAGGCCTAGGCGCGCACAAGCGCGCGCCGCCTCGCAGCCGGCATGGCCGGCGCCCACCACAACCACGTCATACTTTTTGGGCATCAAAAGAGACTATTCCTATTTTATTCCGCGGGATGCGTTCAGCCTGCCGTGCCGGTTGGAGTTTCGGACCAGATTCGGCTATTTGGCGATTTCGCGGATCACACGGCAGGGGTTGCCGGCGGCGAAGACGCCGTCGGGGATGGTGCGAGTAACCACGCTGCCGGCGCCGATCACGGAACACGAACCAATCTTCACACCGGGAAGGATCATCGCTCCGCCGCCAACCCAGACGTCCGATCCGATCTCGACCGGTTTGCCGTACTCTTTGCCGCGCCGCTCGCGGCCATTGAACGGATGCAGCGGCGTGTAGACCTGAACGTTGGGCCCGAACATCGAAAAACTGCCGATGCGCACCGGGCAGACATCGAGTACGACGCAGTTGAAATTGAAAAACACGCGCTCTCCCAGCTCGATGTTGAAGCCGTAATCGCAGAAGAACGGCGGCTGCATCCAGACGCTATCGCCGCCGGCTCCGAATAGCTCGAGCAGAATGCGCCGCCGCTCTTCTGCGTCCCGGTCGCGAGTCCCGTTGAGCATCCGGCAAAGGTCATGGGCACGCTCGCGGGCTACCATCAGCTCCGGATCGAGAGAGTCGTAGAGTTCTCCGGCCAGCATCTTTTCTTGCTCAGTTTTCATTTCCTCTTTCTACTGTAATGTGACCGCGCCGCTGTAGCCGGTCAGTTCGAGATAACCAACCCCATGAACCGGACCCGAAGATACGCGGCCGGTGTAAGTGACTGCACCCTCCCAGTAAGTGGGCGAGATACCGTTCCTGTCGATAAGTTCTTGGTCATTTAAATCGGGGGTTTCAGTCAGATCGATCCCAAGCGAGGGAATTACTATCCTCCATGCAACGGGATAGTCATGCCACTTCATTAGCGGCGATAACTGGATCTTGGCAGCACTGAGAAAATGCGCCTTGCCTTGCCGATCAACGAATGTGCCCGAGGAGTACCGCGACACGCCGCCCGATCTCTTGCGCAAGCGATAGAGCATCAGCTCTTCGTCGTTGCTCAACTGGATGGCGAACCAGTCCCAGCCGGCGATGGAGGGATCCAGTTGCGAAGTAAAGAACTCATGGTCCATCCAGGCGAGGCCCGTCACGCGAAACGTTTCGTCCTGGTAAGTCAGTTGGCCGGTTGTTCCCAGGCGTGTGCAGGAAATATAATGCGAAGCTTCGCCGGGGAGTGGCCCTTTCCGGCTGACGCCATTTTCGCCATTAATAATGAAAGGCTTTTCGGGTTTCAGATTAAGCTTCAGCGAAAACCGTTTCGAGACTGCTTGCAACTCCTGCTCTCCGGTATTGAGAGAAAGCCAGCGGACCTGCCAGTTTCCGTTCCAGTAGCGGCGGTCTTTTAAGCTGATGCCCGCCAAGCCCGGTCCGGCGCGGTTCAAGCGTTCGGTGTAATAGAACTTATGTCCATCGATGTCGCTCAAGGCGAGATGGGCGAGATAGATTTCGCTCGGCTTCCAGACGGCGCTGTGGGAGATCCTCACATGCTCGCCGCGCCGGAAGAAAGTAAGTTCGAAGCCGAAGCGGCGCCCATCGGCGGCGCGCAGATTACCGGTGTAATACCACCATTCGGTGCGGTAATTCGGATGACTGAAGGAATCGCGCGGAAATTGATACTGGTAGCCGGGCAGCGCGCGCTGCCATTGCTGCGCAGAGAGGGATAAGGCTGAACAAAGAAAGAGTGCCGCGAGGCGAAAATGGGGACAGGCGACGAATTTTCGGCTCGGGGATTGATTCGTTATTTGAGGCATTGCGGTCCGGAAATTCGAAGCCAGTCCCCATTTTCGGCGTTTTCTACTCTTCATGAATCGCCTCGATCGGCTCGAGCCGCGCGGCCGTGCGCGCCGGATACAAAGCGGAGAGAATGCAGGCGAGATAAATGCCGGAGAGCGCCGCGAGCAGAACGGCAATCGGCCAGTGGAACTGGATGGTCCAGCCGAAGGACTGCTTATCGATGATAAAGATCAAAATCAAGGAAAGCAGCGTTCCCACAATCAGCCCAATTCCATTGGCGAGCAAGCCGATCAATCCCGCCTCGCAAAGCAGAATGCGCCGGATCTGCCCGCGTTCGCAGCCTAGAAAGCGAAGCACGGCAAATTCGCGCCGGCGGTCAATGGCCATGGCGAGCAGCGCTCCGGCGATCCCCATCACGGCAACGATCACGGCGACCGCTTCCAAGGCATAGGTGATGCGGAAGGTGCGGTCGAAGACGGCCAGGCCGGCGCGGCGGAGGCGTTTGCTGCCGGCGACCGCAACGGCGCGCCCGCCGATGGCTCGATCGATGCCGCGCCGGACCGCTTCGGGATCCGCGCCCGGTTTCAGATACACGGCGATATTGGAGAGGTTTGGGTCGGGCAGATATTTCAGCAGCGTGCGGCGGTCGAGCATAATGAAGCCGCCGGTCGAGTAATCGTAATAAATGCCGAGGACGCGAAAGCTGCGCTTGGCGCCTGCCAAGGCAAGGTGAAGGGTGCTGCCGGGCTTCACGTGATGCTTATTGGCGAATGGCTCACTGACGATGGCGTAATTGCCGGTGGGCAGCTTGCGCAAAATGGCGCCGCGGTTTTCGCCGGGGAGAAAACGGGTTCCGGCGGAGCGAAGAACGACGCGCGAATCGCCTCCGGCGAGCGTCGCCGGCATGCCTTGGTAGGAAATCGAATAGGCGCGGTAGCGGTCCACTGCTGCGACGCCGGGCAAACGCTCAATGCGGTCCGCGATCGCGGCGCTCATGGTGGGATGGCGGTCGGCAGCAGAAGGCGCGGCGGGGCGCAGATAGAAATCGGCTTTCAGCGTATCGTTCATCCACAGCCAGACGGTCTGGCGGAAGCTGCCGACCATGATGCCGACGCTGGCGGTCATGGCGACGGCGGTGGCGAGAGCGGCGGCGAGCACCGTGCTGCGCCCGAGCGAAGAACGCAGCGATTGCAAGGCGAGAAGCGCTTCGACGCCGAGCAGTTTCGCTGCGGCGGTGCGAACTGTGCCGGTGAAAGCCGAAATGGCGGCAGGCATGACGGCGGCCATGGAAGCAATGAGAAGAAGCGCAGCGGCGTAGCCGAATCTCGGCTCGCCATGTACTGCTGGGAACAGGCAGCAGATCCCCGCGGCAAGCAAAAAGATGAGCGCCCAGATCGCGGTCCTCCCGGCGCGAATCGATATCGCGTATTCGTTGCGGCCGCGCGCCATAGCTTCGGCCGGCGCGACGGCGGAGGCTTCCCAGGCGGGCGCCAGCGCGGCGAGCAACGCCATTCCGATTCCTACGCCGATGCCGGAAAGCACAACGCCCGGAGTGAATTGAATCGGCCCGGGCTCGCTGCTGACATATAAGGATTCGACCGTTGAGCCGATCAACCGGATTGCTCCATCCGCCATCAAGCGCCCCAGCCCCATGCCCGCGATGCTGCCCAAAACGCCAAAGACGAGCGATTCGGCGAGAAATGCGCCGCGGATCATCGGGCGCGTCGCGCCGAGCGCGCGCAGGATGCCGATTTCGGCTCTGCGCCGAACCACGGAAATGGAGATCGTGTTGTAAATCAGGAACCCGCCGACGATTAACGCAATGTAACTCAGGATGCGCAGATTCCAGCGGAAGGCGACGAGCATTTTTCGGTTTTCCTGCGTGCGTGCGCCGCGGGGTTCGACGGTTACCGAGGGCGGAAGCTCCCTTTGGAGAAGTGCGCGCCAATAATCGACGGTATGGCCCGGCGGAGTGCGCACGTCGATGCTGTCGAGACGGCCGGCTTTTCCCGTGACCGCTTGCGCCAGTCCGATATCGGCGACAATCGCATTGCCTTGAAAAGTACCCGCGACACGGAAGGTATGCACGCGGTCGCCGATCAGCAGCTTTACCTTCTGGCCCTGGTGCAGGGCGGTCCGCGTGCCAACCCAGATGGGATCACCGGCGGTGAGACTGCTTACTTCGCCCTTGGCATTTCCAAAGTTCGCCTGCTCAGGGTGCCCGATCAGATCCAGGCCAATGAAGGGCAGAGCTTCGCCTTTTCCATTGAGGAAGGCAAAGGATTCGATGCGGGGAATGAAATCGAAGGCGTAGGGAAGCTGCACCAGGCGGCCCAGCAGATTTTCATCGATGCCGCCGGTTGCGCGGATCGTGAGATCAGACTTGCCGGTGAGCGCTTCGAGCGACGAATGGAAGCTCCCGGCGGCCGCATTGCCTGCGAGAGCGATCGCAATGACGACGGCCACGCCGAGCGCTACAGCAAAAACGGTGAGCGCGGTGCGCAGCGGTTCGCGGGCAAGAGGGCGGGCAACCAAACGGAGGAAGAGAGAACTCATGACAGCGCGAGGGCCTCTACCATGCGGCCGTCGCGCAAATGCACAATGCGATCCGCAAGCGCCGCGCCTTCAGCGCTATGCGTCGCCATAATCACCGCCACGCCGAACTCGCTCGCCGTGCGCGCGAGCAGTTTCAAAACGATTTCTCCGGTTGCCGTGTCGAGGTTTCCGGTAGGCTCGTCGGCGATGAGCAGCCGGGGATTGTGAACCAAGGCGCGGGCGATAGCAACGCGCTGCTGCTGGCCGCCCGAAAGCTGATGTGGGTAGCGCGCCGCTTCCTCTTCGAGACCCACCCGGCGCAGGCGCTCGAGTGCGGCTTTCCGAACCCCGCTTTGGCGCGCCAGCAGCAACGGCAGTTCGACATTTTCGGCTGCGGTCAGCGTGTGCAGCAACTGAAAGGATTGAAAAACGAAGCCGATCTTTTCCCGCCGCAGCCGGGCGAGTTCGGCATCGCGCAGGCTCGTGGTGATCTGCCCATCGATAGCTACCGTACCGGAAGTGGGGAAATCCATGGCGCCGCACAAATTGAGCAGTGTGGATTTGCCGCAGCCGCTTTTGCCGACGACAGCAATGAAATCGCCGGGTTCGATTTCGAGAGAGATGTTGTCGAGAGCGGTTACGGAACTGGCGCCAGACGAATAGATTTTCGAGACACTAGACAGTTCGACGAGCACTCTGCTTTCAGGATCGCAACAGTTCACTTGCGTAGAGGCCTCCGCGTGCCGCCAACATCCCGCCAGCGCAAGGGAGTGCCGGTTTCACGCGAGCAATCGACAACCCAGGAGAGGCGCATGCCAATAAAATCAACAACTTATATCTGGGACCAAATTGGTATGATATGGTGCTCTTAGCGGCAACCATGACTCGGACCGACTCAGCCAATTTTCAAGCGCCCAGGCTTTCGGGACACAGATTCCGATCGTGGTATTGGCTGCTGCCAGGGGTGATTCTGCTGGCGTTGGTATTCGCCTGGCAGGGGATCGTGGCAGGGGGTAATCCCGACCCTACCACAGCACATCCGGGTTCGACTGCCGCAATCCTAGACGTTGGCGTTCTCGTTTTTCGCGAGGGTCTGGAATGCATTCTGATCCTGACGGCGATCACGGCTAGCCTGGCTCGTTCGGGTGCATCATACGGGGGCCCGGTAGCAGGAGGCGTGGGGATCGGATTTGTCGCCACCCTGATCACCTGGGCCGTGGCCGTATCCATCATTAGCGATCTCACCGGGAATATGCCCGCCCTTGATGTTCAAGCGGGGACGGGGCTTCTCGCAATTTTCGTGCTGCTCGTGGTGATGAATTGGTTTTTCCATAAGCTCTACTGGACGGGCTGGATCTCGCTGCACAACCGGAAAAAGCAGACGCTCCTGGAGCGTGTCGAGGATCGCAGCATCTCCCGTGCGCGCTTCGCCTTCGGTCTGGGGCTGCTCGGCTTCACAGCGTTCTATCGCGAAGGAGTTGAAGTGGTGCTGTTTCTCCAAAGCTACCGGCTAAAGCTGGGCGGCGCGACGGTTTTGGACGGCGTGATTGTAGGGCTGCTACTGACGTCCGTAGTTGCGGTGCTTGCCTTTGTGGCGCACCGGAAATTGCCCTATAAGAAAATGCTGGTCCTGACCGGCGTTTTGCTCGGAATTGTGCTGCTCGTCATGACCGGCGAACAGGCTCAAGAAATGCAGCTTGCCCATTGGCTGCCGACGACTCCGATCCCGTGGCTCGCCGGTGTGATCCCGGGCTGGGCGGGATTATGGTTTTCGATCTTCCCCACGGTCGAGACGCTGGTCGCGCAGGCTCTGGCCGTGGTGGTTGTCGTGGGGTCATATTTCGCCGTGCCGCTTCAGGCAAAGAGCAAGCGAGCAAAGAACACCACGGTCCGTAGTTCCCCGGCTCCCTACCGAGTGGCAAAAGCCGCTCATGGCTCCCAATAAGATCCATTCTCGAAAGCAGCAAATCGAGCAGACCGCAGCCGCTACACTCGAATTGCTTGGCAAAAATTCTGGTTACTGGCGGGGCCGGGTATATCGGCTCGCATACGCGCTTCTTTCTTGAAAATCATGGGCATGAAGTAGTCGTCGCGGATAATCTGTCGCGCGGCTCAAAGAAAAATGTCCCTGAACGAATGCTGCGCGTCATCGATGTCCGCGATACGGATGGGATGGCCGCGTTGCTCGAGCGCGAGCGCGTGGAGGCCGTCATTCACTTCGCCGCTTATATTGCGGTGGGCGAATCGACACAAGTGCCCGAGCTCTACTTTTCAAATAACGTCGCCGGCTCGGTTTCGCTCTTTGAGGCGATGATCCGCACCGGTGTGCGGCATCTGGTGTTTTCCTCCACCGCGGCGGTCTATGGCACTCCGCGCCGCGTGCCGATTCCGGAAGACGAACCATTCGCGCCGATTAATCCTTATGGCGAAACCAAAGTGATGACGGAGAAGACCATCGAGTGGCTTAGCCGATACCGGGAGTTCCACGCAATCCGGCTGCGTTACTTCAATGCATGCGGTGCGGAACCGGACGCCGGCCTCGGCGAAGAGCACGAACCGGAAACGCATTTGATTCCGCTGGTTTTGCGCGCCCTTCAGACCGGAAAGCCTGTAACGCTATTTGGCGAAGATTATCCGACGCCCGACGGCACCTGCATCCGCGATTACATCCACGTGAGCGATCTCGCCGAAGCGCATGTAGCCGCGGTGGAGCATCTGCTCAAAGCCGGCGCATCGGATGTATTCAATGTGGGAACGGGCAGCGGGCATTCGGTGAAAGAACTGGTGGCCGCGGCCGAACGCGCCACGGGGGGAAAAGTGCCGCGCACCGTTGGGCCGCGCCGCGAAGGCGACCCGGCCAGCTTGGTCGCCGACTCTCAAAAGCTGCAGCAAACACTCGGCTGGCATCCGGAACGGGCGGACCTGGACCGCATTATGGCAGACGCCTGGGAGTTTGCGAAAAGGCGGTTGAGAGACTAGACGTCCCGGACTAGTGCTCTCCGAAGAGAGTCCCTTTACTCCGCCAAGTACGGATCGTTGAGGAAGCCTATCTTTTTGGCCAAATTACTCAGCCCGGTATTACCAATCAGCAAAGAACCGACATCCAGCATGCGGCGTGGTCGATCACAGATTCCTCGTTCACAGCGGATGCGGGAGCGCAAAACTGGCTGCAACTGGCCGCGTCCAATTACGGCAGTATGGATTTCACCGGATACGAGATCGTCTCGTCGGTGAATACGCCGCATGAGCAGGAGTTTTTGATCGCGGTTCCCGAACCGAGATCCTGGGCGCTGCTCCTGACCGGCCTTCTGCTTGCCGGGGTGTGTGCGTTCTATCGGCGCAAGCGCGCGGCTCAATAAGCGCTACTGCTGCTCGTCTCCCAGCCAGGCGCGCACAATCCGGTCCACGCGCCCGGATTCCTCCAGCTGCAACAGGTCCAAATTCACGGTACGGACGCGATTGGAGGAAAGCGGAAACGCGAAACCGTAGTTTTGGCGCATGTACTCGGCCTGGGAGACGGCCAGGCCGGCATTGTGCTGTTGCTGCAAAAAGTAACGGAGTTGCGGCCGGTCGAATACGAGGGCATCGGCTTTGTGCTCGACTAGTAAGTTGTATCCGCCCGCGAGCGAATGGACCGGAACCAGGCGGGCGCCATTGTCGCGAGCGAAGCCCTGTCCGGGCGAATCCTTCAGCACGGCGACCGCTCTGCCGTTGAGTTGGGCCGCGGTGGCGATGACGGATGTCTTGAGGCCGGTGATGGTGAGCGCGCTGGCGATGCCGGCCACCAGCGAGGATGCCGCAATCACCGAGATGACGATCCAAATTCCCGTCAGTAACCGTCCCAACCGCGTCCGGGGCGCCAAATCGCCATAACCCACAGTGCTCATCGTGACAATGGCGAAATAGATTCCGCTCGCAATGCCGCGGCCGGGCGGCTGCGGGAACTGGCTGTCCGGCGACTCGCGCTCGGCGAGCCAAATGAAGGTTCCGACGACGCACAGCACGAGCAGAAAAATCCCCAGCGCGTAGTAGAGCGGCGGGCTGAAAAAAGGATCCAAGCGCTCCCAAAGCGACGGGGTCTCCGAGCGCGATGCAATCGAAAGGCTGGAGGCGAAATACGGCTGCGAAAAACGAACGTGCCGCGCCCGAGCCGCCGTGATGCTGACCGGACCCACCACGACGTCCAGTGCGCCGGAAGAAAGCGCATCGAGAGCATCGGGAACATCCTCGTAGGTGCGAAACCGGTAATGCCATCCGGTCTGATCGGCGAGCGCCTGCCAGATTTCGACCGAGATTCCTTCTAAAGAGCCGTTCTTCTGTATGACGAATGGTTCCGAGCCTGCGACGCCGACGCGCAGGATCGTCCGCTGAGAAGAGGCCGCCCGCAGCGCCCCAGCGGGTGCAAGCAACAGCCCCGCGGCCAGCCCCAATGCGCCGAGCGCCGGTAGAAAAATCACTGTGAGCTATTGTCCAAAATTAAATCGGCAAACCAGGTGAGACGAATAGGCCCCAGAAAGAACTGTGGATAATCGGAGGGGTCCGATGGAACCGACATTCACCGACAGGTTTGGAGCGGGAGACGGGATTCGAACCCGCGACATCAACCTTGGCAAGGTTGCACTCTACCAACTGAGTTACTCCCGCTTGAGGGCCTATTCGACATTTTCTAATGAGATTGTCGCAAAGTCAATTCATGTGGTTGCAAGAAGAAGGCTTAGCCAGCCAGCACCCGGCCGCGGCAGCGCTTCAAACTCTTCGGAACGCGTTTTTCTTTTCTCTATGTACTTGAAAATAAATGGCTTATATGATTTACAGATTTCTACTGCAAAACCACTTTGCTGTGTTAGACTGATGCTTCCGAACAACTACCGCAAACGGTTTTCGGCATCTCACTCTCGCTGTCAGGGACGGCAACAACGCCCTTCAGATTCGGTAAGCGGCGATTTTCCACAACAGTGGAAAAGATGTGGGAAATCTCTGCGGGTGGCAAACGGGGGAGTGTTGCCTTGAGTGACGCTTGGGAACAGATTAAGGGGTGGTTGGCCGTCCGGCTAACCGTCGGCGCGTACCAGAACTGGTTCGCTCGGACTACCCTGGGGTCGCTCCACGAGGGCGATCTGACGATTCGGGTCCCCGACGAGACGGCGGAGGCGTTTATCCGCCAGGAGTACTCGGCGCAGATCCGCACTGCGATTCAGGATCTCAATCTGCCTATCGGCCGCATCCAGTACACCATTCAATCTGCGCCGGCGCCGCTGATGGCGGCGGCGGCGAGCAGGTCCGGCATCGGCCTGGCGAGTACTCATTCTTCGGGAGCAGCAATCATGAACGGCGCACATGCCGCGGAACCGCTGTTCGAGCAGACGGTTACTTGGCTCAACCCCAGGCTCACCTTCGATACCTACGTCGTCGGTTCTTCCAACCAGTTGGCGCACGCCGCCGCGCAGGCGGTCGCCAAAATGCCTTCGCGCAGCTACAATCCGCTGTTCGTCTACGGCGGCGTGGGCATCGGCAAAACGCATTTGATGCACGCCATCGGCCGCAGCCTGCTGGATAATTTCGCCGGCCTGAACGTCGTGTACACCTCGAGCGAGCGCTTCATGAACGAGATGATCACCTGTATTAAACTCGACCGCATGTCGTTTTTTCATCGCCATTACCGCTCGGCGGACGTTCTCCTGATCGACGACATCCACATCATTGGCGGCAAAGAGCGCACGCAGGAAGAATTTTTCCATACTTTTAACGAGCTTTATGAGCATCAGAAGCAGATCGTGATCTCGAGTGATTCCGCGCCCGCGCAGGTCTCCGGCTTAGTCGAGCGGCTGCGCTCCCGCTTCGAATGGGGGCTCATGGTGGATATTCAGCCTCCGGACCTGGAAACCAAAATGGCCATTCTTGACAAAAGAGCAGAATCCGAAGGCGTTTTTCTGCCCCAGGACGTTCGTATTTTCATTGCGACCAAAACCAAATCGAACGTGCGCGAGCTCGAGGGCGCGCTGACCCGGCTCATGGCGGTCTCTTCGGTAACCGGCCAGCCAATCTCGCTCGCCATGGCGCACCAGACGCTCAAGCATTTGAACGCCAGCGTGGAGCGCAAAATCTCGGTCGATTCCATCCTCCGCGCCGTGGCTGAGAAATTTTCCATGCCTCCGGCGCAATTGAAGCTGAAAAGCAACACTCACCAAATCGCCTATCCGCGCCAAATCGCGATGTACCTGATCAAAGAACTGACCCGCGCTTCGCTGCCACAAATCGGCCACTTTTTCGGCGGCAAACACCACACCACGGTCCTCCACTCGATCCAGAAAATCGAGGACTTGCGGCATAAGGACGAGGATTTGAACAACCTTCTCCAAACGCTAACGGATTCACTTCAGTAGGGTTTATGCCGTTTTCCACAAACCACAGCCGGCGAGGGATGTTGATTGCTGTTGAGAAATTCTTACCGGGTAATTCCTACTCTTTAGTACTGAAAGGAATCCACAGGCATGAATGCAACTAGTCCCCGTATTTGCTATAATTTAGAAAGAATTCAACATTTCCACAGTCCCTATAACTACGGTTCTCTTCTAGTACTAAAAGGCATTGTTCAGGATTAGAACAGCACAACTATGGAATTCTCGGTTAGCAAGTCCGATCTGGTGAGGGAACTGGGGTTGACGCAAGGCGTGATCGAGCGAAAGACCACTATCCCGATCCTTTCCAACATCCTGCTGGAGACCGACGGGGACCAGGTCTGGCTGACAGCTACGGATCTGGAGCTGGGCATCCGCTGCGCTTGTCCGGCGCGTGTGAAGAAGGAGGGCACCGGCACAGTTCCGGCGCGGAGGCTGCTCGATTACGTGCGTCTGCTGCCCGATGCCGAAGTGCAGGTGAAGATGGCCGAAAACCAGTGGGCCAGCCTGGTTTGCGGCCGCTCGCGCACCCGCATCGCCGGTATGTCGCGCGAAAGCTTTCCCGAGCTTCCCTCCATGCCAGAGCCGATTGCGCAGGTGCCGCTGCTGATCCTGGCGCAACTGATCGCAGGCACGATTTTTGCTATCTCGGCGGAAGAATCGCGCTTCACGCTGAACGGCGCTCTGCTGGTTTTGGATGAAAACGGCCTGGTTATGGTGGCTACCGACGGCCATCGCCTGGCCATGATGGAAAAGCGGATCGAGTTGCCCGGCCTGAGCGGCTCCTATCGCGCACTGCTGCCGAGAAAGGCGATGGCGGAGATCCAGAAGTTGGCGGCCGACGATGCTTCCAAACAAGTGGAATTTTGCGGCAATGAAAATCATCTGTTCTTCCGCATCGATAAGCGGCTGTTGCTGAGCCGCAAGCTTACCGGGAATTTTCCCGATTATGAACGCGTGCTGCCCAAGGAGCATCCTCCCGCCGTGGTTCTGTCGCGCGAGGAACTGAAATCGGCCATCGAGCGCGTGGCTCAGTTTGCCGACGAGCGCTCGCGCACCATTCGTCTGCAAGTGCTCAAAGGCGAATTAAAAGTGCATTCTTCGCTTTCCGACACCGGCGAAAGCGAAGAATCGATCCCCATCGACTATACGGGCGACGATTTCGACATCGGTTTCAATGCCCAGTATCTGCTCGATTTCCTGCGTTCGACCGGCGAGGAAGAAGTCGAGTTTTATTTGAAAGATTCGAACAGCGCCGGCGAACTGAGGCCCCGCAATGCGGCGGCCGGCAGCGTCTATCGATACGTCGTCATGCCTATGCGCATTTAGCGCTGGCGAAAGGAGTTTTGTCCCTCGCGGGCACGCCCGTACCCAGGGGCAGTGAAAGTATGGCATCTGTGGCTCAAAACGAAACTTACGATTCAAGCAGTATCAAAGTGCTGGAAGGCTTAGAGGCGGTTCGCCTCCGGCCTGCCATGTATATCGGTTCGACCGGCGAACTAGGTTTACATCACCTGGTGTACGAGGTCGTCGACAATTCGGTGGACGAAGCGCTGGCGGGGTATTGCAGCGAAATCAACGTTACCATCCATATCGACAACTCCATCACCATCGTCGATAACGGCCGCGGCATCCCGGTCGGCATTCATGCGGAAGAAGGGGTGTCGGCGGCGCAGGTAGTGCTCACGAAACTGCACGCGGGCGGCAAGTTCGATTCCAACACTTACAAAGTTTCGGGCGGTTTGCACGGCGTCGGAGTGAGCTGCGTCAATGCGCTAGCCGAAAGCCTGCATGTGGAGATCTGGCGCGACAAGGCTACCTGGGAACAGGATTACGAACGGGGCATTCCCAAGGGACCGCTGGAGAAAACCGGAAAATCCAACCGCACCGGCACCAAGATCACCTTCAAGGCCGACCCGACCATCATGGACGCGACGGAATTCAATTTCGACACCCTGGCCCAGCGGCTGCGCCAGATCGCGTTCTTGAATAAAGGTCTGAAGATCACCCTCAGCGACGAGCGCGGCGAAGAGATCCGCTCGGAAGAGTTCTTTTACAGCGGCGGCATCGCCGAATTCATTAAGCATCTGAACCGCGGCAAATCGGTGCTTCACGACAAACCGATTTACTTTGAGGGCGACCGCGACCTGCCCAACGGCGGCAAGCTCAACATCGAAGTTGCGCTGCAATACAACGACGCCTATTCGGAAAACGTCTTCAGCTTCGCCAATAACATCAATACCGTCGACGGCGGCACACATTTAAGCGGCTTTCGCAGCGCCTTGACACGCACCATCAACGCCGCCGCACAATCGGCCGGGCTGCTCAAAGATGCCAAAGACAATCTCAGCGGCGACGATGTGCGCGAGGGCCTGACCGCGGTGATCAGCGTGAAACTGCCGCAGCCGCAGTTCGAAGGCCAGACCAAAGGCAAGCTCAATTCCGACATTCAAGGCTACGTGGTTCAGTTGATCAATGAGAAGCTGGGCGAGTTCTTCGATAAGACGCCCAGCGTCATGAAGAAGATTATCAGCAAGGCGATCGATGCGTCGCGAGCGCGGGAGGCGGCACGTAAAGCGCGCGATCTCACCCGGCGGAAGGGCGCGCTCGACTCCGGCGGCCTGCCGGGCAAACTGGCCGATTGCCAGGAGCGCGATCCCGAACGCTGCGAGCTGTTTCTGGTGGAGGGTGAATCGGCCGGAGGCACCGCGAAATCGGGACGCGACCGCCGTTATCAAGCCATCCTGCCGCTCAAAGGGAAAATTCTCAATGTCGAAAAGGCGCGCTACGACAAGATGCTTGGGCACGAAGAAATTCGCGCCATGATCACCGCTATCGGCACCGGCATCGGCAGGGGCGAGGATTTCGACATGGCGAAGCTGCGCTACGGAAAAATCATTATCATGACCGACGCCGATGTGGACGGCTCGCACATCCGCACGCTGCTGCTGACATTCTTTTTCCGCCACATGCAGGAGCTGATCACGCACGGAAGAGTTTTTGTCGCCCAGCCCCCGCTTTACCGCCTCAAGAAAGGCAAGTCCGAGAAGTACATCAAGGACGACAAAGAATTCACGCGCGAGATTCTGCGCCGCGCGACGGAAAATCTCAGTGTCGAACTGGGTGCTCCCCCTAATGGCGCGGTGCAGAAGATCGAAGGCGCCGAACTCCGCGGCTTTCTCATGCAGCTTGACGAGCTGGCGCAAATTACGCGGCGGCTGGAACGGCGCGTTCGCGATCCGCGCGTCGTCGAGGTGCTTTCGGACCTGACCATTCCGATCGACGTAAAAACCGATCTGCAAACAGAACAGAATGTGCAACTCCTGGCTACGCGGCTGCGTGAGGCCAAGCTCGAAGTCACGGTGGAGCACGAGGAAGAGCATTCCGCCTGGATGGCCGGCTACAAAGACCCGACCAACGCGACGCGTTACATCAATACCGAGTTTCTTTCGCTGCCGGAGTTTCGCCGCACGCGCGCGCTCGTGAAGCAAGTGGCGCGTTTCAATGTCCCGCCCTTCACCATCGTCAAAGATACGCGGCGCGACAAGATCGATAACTGGCGCGATCTACTCAATACCGTTAAAGGCGAAGGCGCTCGCGAGGTGTCGGTGCAGCGCTACAAGGGTCTCGGCGAGATGAATGCCGCGCAGCTTTGGGATACGACCATGAATGCCGAAAAACGCACGCTCCTCCAGGTGGAACTAAAAGATTTCGCCGAAGCCGAGCCGATTTTCTCTACCCTGATGGGCGAAGATGTCGAGAGCCGCCGCAAGTTCATCGAAGAAAACGCCCTCGACGTCCGCAATCTGGACGTATAGCGATGGTAGGGACGGGCAGATTCGAACTGCCGGCCTGCCGCTTAGGAGGCGGCTGCTCTATCCATCTGAGCTACGTCCCCAAAACCGAAACAGTGGGGCGGACCATCGGGGTTTGTCGTCTGCCGACCCGCTCACCCAGTCTACCAGCGTAGAGTGGATTTATGGCCACCGCTCCCACCCAGAAGCTCACGCCCGAAGAATACCTCGCCCAAGACCGGGAAGCGGAGTTCAAAAGCGAATACCTGAACGGAGGGGTGTTCCCCATGGCCGGCGTCAGCTTCCGCCATGCAAAGATCGTCTCGAATCTGATTGTGGAGCTCAGGCGCAACAGCATCTGTCATGTTCTTAGCTCCGATCTGCGCTTGCATATCGGTGCTACCGGCCTGTTCACCTATCCCGACGTGATGGTCATTTGCGGCAAACCGAGGTTTTTGGATGGAGTCTTCGACACGGTCCTGAACCCGGATGTCTTAATCGAAGTCCTTTCCAAGTCCACCAAAGACTATGATCGCGGCGAAAAATTCGAAAGTTACCGGACGCTCGATTCCCTGCACGAATACCTGACCATCGCGCAAGATAAGGTTCACGTCGAGCACTACGTCCGCCAGCCCGATTCCCGCTGGGTGCTGACCGAATATCGCGAGCCATCGGCCTCGCTCGAAATCCTCGGCGGCAATCACCCGATCGCCGCGATCTATGAGGACGTGGATTTTGCCTGACCGGAAGTGGGGCAGACGATTGATGTTTGTCGTCTGCCGGAGCGAACCACGTAACTTCGATGGTCCACCGGGCGCCTGCAACCCTAACTGCTAACTGACAATCTTCCGGCGCAGAAGGCCGAGCGCCAAGAAACCGCCCAAACCGAGCAGCGCCGGCGATCTCGGCTCAGGTACGGGCGTGCTAGCTAGGAATAGAGTTTCAATCCCCTCTGCCCGATATCAGTCCGATAGTGCATCCCGTCGAACTGGACCTTGGCCGCGGCGGCATAAGTTCGCTGAATCGCGACCTCGAGCGAATCCCCGCCAGCCGTCACGCCCAGCACCCGGCCCGCGCTGGTCTCCAGAACGCCGTTTTTCGTCCGTGTCCCCGCCTGAAACACCGTCGCGCCCGCGGCTTCCGCCTCCGCAATCCCCGTAATCGCATCGCCGGTTCTTGGGCGCTCCGGATAGCCTTCCGCCGCCAGCACCACGCAAACTGAAGGCGACGACCAGGCATTGGCGAAAACGCCTCCCTTCCCGGTCACCATCATGTTTAAAATCTCGGCGAAATCGCCCGAAAAGCTGTGCAGCAGCGCCTGCGCCTCGGGATCTCCCAACCGCACATTGAACTCCAGCAGTTTCGGCCCGTTCTCTGTCATCATCAGCCCCGCGTACAGGAATCCGGTGAACGGCGTCCCGTCCTGGCGCATGCGGTCCAGCACAGGCTCGATGATCCGGTCCATAATCTCCCCGCTCTGCTCTTGCGTCAAAATACGCGGATCGCAATACGCTCCCATGCCTCCGGTATTCGGCCCGCGATCGCCGTCGAAGACGCGCTTGTGATCCTGCGACGGCGCAAACGGCAGAAAAATCCGCCCGTTCGTAATGCCGATGAAGCTGACTTCCTCGCCCTGCAGAAATTCTTCGACGACCAGCTCCGGTCCCAGCCGTTCCATCGCCTGCAGCGCCTCGCCCTCGCTCTGCGCGATGACGACGCCTTTGCCCGCTGCCAGCCCGTCCGCCTTGATCACCACCGGCAATCCAAACTTTTTCAGTGCCTCGCGCGCCTCGTCGTAAGAAGTCGCCTGT
>JBOGMI010000772.1:0-5117 GCA_050746645.1 Bryobacteraceae bacterium
TGCCGGAAACTGACGATGCCGGAACCGCTGCCGGGCGCGCGCCTCACCATGGTTTCATAGCCTTTGGCGCGCACGCCGGCTTCGATCTGCTGCGCGCGAGCCTCGACCGCAGCCGAGATGTTTTCGATTCCCACTTCCAGCAGAAATTCCATCGCCGCGCGCAAACCAAAACACCCCACCGTGTTCAACGTCCCGCACTCGTACCGTCCCGCATCGGGGCGCAGCGCCATGTCACGCGAGGCGTAATCGTTATAGCCGGCCGGATTCGTCCATCCGAACTCTACCGGCTCGATCTTCTCCAGCCATTTCCGCCGCACGTAGAGAATGCCGTTGCCTTCGGGCCCCAGCAGCCATTTGTGTCCATCAGCCGAGAGCGCATCGATGTGGCAGGCTTCCACGTCGAGCGGGAATGCCCCCAATCCCTGAATCGCATCCACAAAGAAGAAGCAGTCATGGCTATGGCAGGCGGTGCCAATAGTCGCGAGGTCCGCGCGAAAACCGCTCAGGTAATTCACGAAACTGATGGCGAGCAGGCGCGCTCCCGGAATCGCGGCGGCAATCCTTTCGAGCGGGTCGTAAATCGAAAGCCAGGTCATTTGCACCCCGCGGCTTTCGAGCCGCAGCCAGGGATAGTAGTTCGCCGGAAATTCTTCGCGAAACGCGACCATGCGATCGCCGGGCCGCCAATCGAAGCCGAGCGCGACCGTCGCAATCCCCTCGGAGGTGTTCTTGACGATGGCGATCTCCTCCGGCGAAGCGTGGATCAATCGGGCGGCGGCGCGGCGCAGCCCCGCGTAGCATTCCAGCCATTCGTCGTAGTGCGCGGTGCCATGCAGGGAGGCATCCTCGATGAGGCGCCGCATCGCCTCGGCTGCCGGCCGGCACAGCGGGGCCACGGCGGCATGGTTCAGGTAAATCCATTCCTTCCGGACCGGAAATTCGTCGCGATACTGCTCCTGAAGCGGCCTGCTTAGGAGGCGTTTTTCGGAACCCATCGGTTCGAGCATACGTCACGCGCTTCGGGATCAGCTCGATGCCTCGGTTTGGACCTATACTGGAAAGTGATAGGATTCAGGGCACTCCAGGGTCCTGGCGTTGGCTGTCTTAAAGGAGTTTGTATGCGCGGAGTCCGGGTTCGATCATGCCTTAGCGTAGCCCTTGCGCTGCTGCTCGCTCTGCCATTTTCCGCCTTTCCGAAAGACAAACATCACAAGAGTAAAAGAAGCAATCCCGACGATATCGGCGATCGCGATGTCGCCTGCAAAGTCGACTTTTACTCGATGCAGAAGGAGATCGCGCTCGGCAAGTCGCTTGCTCAGCAGGTGATGCGAACCTCCAAGATCGTGACCGACCCGGTGGTTTCCGAATACATCAACCGCATCGGTCAAAATCTCGTTCGCAATTCCGACGCAAAGGTTCCGTTCACGATCAGGGTTATCCAGGACCCGAGCGTGAATGCTTTCGCGCTGCCTGGCGGCTTCTTCTTCGTGCAGACTGGTCTCATTTTGGACGCGGACAACGAAGCGGAACTGGCCGGCGTCATGGCGCACGAAATCGCCCACGTGGCCGCCCGCCATGGCACCTGCAACGCGACGAAAGCCGACATTATGCAGTTGGCGACCATCCCGCTGATCTTCATGGGCGGTCTGGCGCCGTATTTGATCTACGAGGCTTCGGGCGTTGCCATTCCGCTGGCGTTTTTGAAGTTCACGCGCAAAGAAGAAGCTCAGGCGGATTACTTGGGCATTCAGTACATGTACAAAACCGGCTACGATCCGACGGCGCTTGTCGACTTCTTTGAAAAGATCGAGACGCTGCAGAAGCGTCGGCCGGGAACCGTTTCTAAGCTGTTTTCTACCCATCCGCCGACGGAGAATCGCATCGTCAAGATACAAAAGGAAATCGCGGGGCTCAAGCCTTTGCCCGAATACGTCGAGAACACGTCCGAGTTTAACGACGTGAAAGCGCGTCTGGAGAGCCTCGAGAATCAGCGCCGCCGCACCGACGAGCACAACAAGAATCCGAACAAGCCTACGCTGCGCAAGAACCCGACCTCGGTCGGTCCGATTCAGGATGAGACCGGCGGTAAGAATTCGGGCGACGACGAGGACCGTCCCAAGTTGAAGCGCCGGCCCGAGGATTCCGGAAGCGGCAACTTCCAGTAAAGCTGGCCCACGCCTTGCTGTGTTAACATTTGCGCAGAACCCCGCACCCTCCGGAGAGGTGGCTGAGTGGTCGAAAGCAGCGGTTTGCTAAACCGTCGTACTGGCTTAAACCGGTACCGGGGGTTCGAATCCCCCCCTCTCCGCCAGACAAGCCAAGTTCCTTTTGTTTTCAGTCACATACGGCACATGAAAATGCCTTGGTGTCGGTTTTGAGGACCAAAAACCGACACCAAAAAACGACAAATTCGGGCGGTTCGGGCATACTGCTCAAGGAGTCCGAAATGGCAAGTCTGAAACGCGTTCGTGTGATCAAGAAAATCCAGCACGAGGGTGCCTGGCGGTACGTGTCGGTGAAGCGAAACGGCAACCGCTATGTCTGGGACGACCGGCCGGGGATCTATTTCTTGGAATGGTGGGAGGGGGCTCGCCGGCGTCGCGAAGCGGCGGGTCAGACAGCCTCGGAGGTCATCGCCGCCAAGCGGCGCAAACAGGATGAATCCAGAATTTCGGCCTGGATCCCCACAACACCGCCGCGGGTAGCGGAACCAGCTGCGACGCCGGAACCGCAACCGGGCAGCAAAGAAATCGTGCCGGCTCGAACCTCGCTCGTCGAGGCACGCGATCTGTTTTTCCAGCATGTCCAGGCGCATTCCCCGGATAAGCCCGCGACCACACAGCGATACGGTCAAGTGCTCCGGCATTTTCTCCGGCTCTTCGGACATAAACAATTTGTCGAGAGCATCACTCGCGCCGATATCGACGAGTACAAAATCCGGCGCCGCCAGGAGAAGAGCGAACAGCACGGCCGGTTGATTACGGCGCAAACCGTCAACTTCGAGGTTTGCACGTTGCGCACGTTTTTCTACTACTTCATCAACGAGCGCGACGTATCAATGAAAAACCCTTGTGCGCGATTTAAACACCTTCGCGATGCGAAGAACAAGGCATCTCGCCGGCCGGCCACTTATGCACAGCCTGACCTCGACGCACTGTTCGCGCATTCTAACGAATTTGAAAAGGCCATTTTCGCAACCTTTCTCCTGACCGGCCTGCGCGAGCAAGAGCTGTGCTTTTTGGCTTGGCGCGACCTAGATTTCAAGTCTGCCTGCCTTCGGGTGAGCGGTGAAGGTAAAGTAGGGTTTTCTCCGAAGGATTATGAAGAACGGGTGATCGAGATGCCTCCCGATCTCATTGCGATCCTGTCGTCGTTGCCCCGCCGCGCAGAATGGGTATTCCCCACGAAGAGTGGCAAGCGGCTCACTCATCTGCTTCGGCAACTGAAGCGAATTGCGGCGGCAGCCGGAGTTGCCAATGCCACGCTACACAAATTTCGACATACCTATGCCACCAGGCTGCTCGAAGAGGGAGCGGATATTGTGACGGTCCAAAAGCTCATGGGACATAGCGATCTCGAAACCACACGCAAATACTTGAGTCCACAAGACGAATTGCGTCGCAAGGCAGTGAATCGACTGGCGCTGCTGCCGAAATCGCAACCGAATGCTGCCGGATCTCGAATCGGACCACAAAAAGCCGAAGAGCTGGAGGCAAACCCGCTCGCTACGAAGAAGCCCGCCTGACCGATTGCGGGGCAAGGGAGAAGACCCGAAAAGGAGTTTCTGATGGACGACATTTGCCCCGCATCTTCTCCCTGCTTCGACAAGAAATAGCGATAGCAACTCAGTCTTTTATCGAGAAACCAATCCCCGTGATTTCCGGCTCAGGCGTGCATAGGACGATGCGATCCGTCGCTCGACGGCACTCTACTTCCGCATAAATTACAACAGGAATCGCCGGACCAACTTTGCCCCACATCTCCGAATTCGTAGGCGGCGGATGTGCATCAGGCAATATCAGTCATCATTGCCCGATATCCGCTAGTCCAGAGAGCGAACAAGTTCTCGGATCGGAGCGAGCAAGATTTAGATTTGCGTGTTGATCTCTTGCAAAAAAGATCATCGCAAGTGACGGGATCAATTTTGCCCCACGCTTTTCTTCGCGAACCCAGGATAGATACGCTCCACGATCCACGCCGCGTTGTATCGTGAAGGCACAATTCCACGAGCAACCCGGGTATACTCCAGCTTGAGCTGGCCCGATCAGAATGAAGACGAGATCGAAATTCGAGCAGGCGGAAATGGAAGCTCACCCAACAAGCTCAACGAATCGCCGAACGGCAGGCCCGCATTCCAGCCCCGGAACGCCTGAGTGAAGCGATTACGCAGTACATCGAGTGGCATGCCTTTGCTTACTGGGCCAGATTGATCGATGAGACCCAAAGTTCTGGCTCCGAACGTCTCTATCAGATCCTCGAAAAGCGATGCCCGGGATTCTTGGCCTCGGCCGCCGAATATACACCGGATGTTCACCCCTGAGGCGGAGTAAATTTTGCAGGGTAAACCATTGTTTCTTAACGAGGTTTGCGGCGCGCGGGCAATTTCTTGCGCGTGACCACAGGAGTCCCGGTGTGAGGCAGCGCTTCGGGCAGGCTAATCTTCAGGGCTTTCAGCAGAGCGGCGGCAGCCTTGACCGGCATGGGAATGCGCAGGCAACTGCCGCCGCCTTGCACCTTCACTTCGGTTGCGCACAGCGTCTGCAGTTGATGCAATCCCTCTTCGACGGTAACGTCGAATGCGATCCAGGCGCGGCTGAGTTCGCGCCGGATCAGATAGGCGAGCATCACCACCAGCACATGGCCGCGGGTGTGTGCGGCGGTGCGCACATGAACCGGGCGCATCTCCAGGTGCGTGGTTTTGCAGGTGCGGAAAGCCTGCTCGACTTCGGTCAGATCCTTGTACCGGTCATGGATGACTTGCCGGGAAGCCGCGCTTTGCGGAAGATCGGTCTTGATGACGTAACAGCCGTCCAACCGCGAGGCTTCTTCCAGAGCGGGTTGGTTCACCGTTAGTTTCAAGTTGCGTCCTTCCACCTCTACCTGCAGCCATTGCTGGA
>JBOGMI010000773.1:0-1357 GCA_050746645.1 Bryobacteraceae bacterium
ATGAATCCCGCCGCAATTCCGTAAAGCGCGACCCGCAATCCCTGCTTCAGGACCATTGAGACGATATTCCTCCTGGTTGCTCCGATAGCCATGCGCAGGCCAATCTCATAAGTTCGTTGTGTAACCCGAAGCAGACATGATACCGGTGACCGATTGCACGGCGCCGCCCGAGGCATTTGGGAGCCTGATCTCGGGCGAGTTCTCGAAGCTCGCTGCGAAACTGGCCAGAGTCGTGTATAACTGCCTGCGGACGATTGCAAACCTTTATTGGGTGCGGAGAGCGCGCTAGCAAAGAGCTACGGCTCCGGCGAGGCTCTTGCGCACATATTGGCGCGAGTGGGTGCGTGCTTCTTGAGGCAAAAGTAGAATAAATCGTGAACTACCGCAAGCTCGGCCGTACCGGCTGGAATGTATCGGAAATTAGCTTCGGCGCCTGGGCCATTGGCGGCGGCTGGGGTAAAGTAGACGACCGCGAATCGCTCGCCGCTCTGAACCGTGCCATCGATTGCGGCGTCAACTTCATCGATACCGCCGACGTTTATGGCATGGGCCGCAGCGAAAAGCTGCTCGCTCAGCTTAAGCGCGAGCGAAAAGAAGAAATCGTCATTGCCACCAAAGCGGGACGCCGCCTACCGGCGCAGACTGTCGAAGGCTATAGCCGCGAAAACCTCACCGCCTGGCTGGAAGACAGCCTGCGCAATCTGCAGACTGATACCTTGGACCTGCTGCAGCTTCATTGCCCGCCCACCGGACTCTATTACCTCCCCGAAGCATTCGGAATTCTCGACGATCTGGTCCAAGCCGGAAAAATTCGCTTTTACGGCGTGAGTGTCGAACGCGTTGAAGAAGCATTGAAAGCCATCGAGTACCCGAACGTCCAGTCGGTTCAAATCATCTTCAACTGCTTTCGCCTGCGCCCTTCCGAACTGTTCTTCGAACAGGCCAAGAAGCGGCAAACCGGCATTCTGGCGCGCGTACCGCTCGCGAGCGGCCTCCTGACCGGCAAGCTCAACCGCAATTCGCAATTCGCTCCCGAAGACCACCGCAATTTCAACCGCCGCGGCGAAGCCTTCGACGTGGGTGAGACCTTCTCGGGCGTGGATTTTAACGCGGCTTTGGATGCCGTCGAGCAGATCCGGCCGCTTGTGCCTTCCGGCTGGACCATGGCGCAATTTGCGCTCCGCTGGATTCTGATGTTCGATGCCGTCTCTTGCGCCATCCCCGGCGGCAAGCGCCCCGAGCAAGCCGCCGATAACTGCCGCGCATCGGAATTGCCGCCCCTCGATAGCGGCGCCATGCGCGCTATCGAGACGATTTACCGGAACCGCATCGCGCCCCTGGTTCACCAGCGCTGGTA
>JBOGMI010000774.1:0-1135 GCA_050746645.1 Bryobacteraceae bacterium
TTGCCGCCAGGCTTCGGTGTGCAGCGGCATCGAATGCACCAGCACTCCGTCGAGGTCGAACAGCAAGGCGATCTGCGAGTGTCCGGGCGCGCTCACGGCGATGAGGATAGCACGGCGCAGGAGGCGAGACTATGTAGCGTCAGCATCATCGACCGTCGAGGCCGGCCCACCTAGCAGACGAAGGTCGAATTCAAAAGGCAACGGCGCCTGAACGGAAATCTTCCTGAAGTCCGCATGCTCAGGATTGATCAGGTAATTGGACTCGCGGGGAATCACAGCGGAAGGTACGCGCAAAACCGCAGACCGCCGTTCGTGGAGCCAACGCGTCCCAAGTGCCTGGGCCTCTGCAGACCGCGTCGTTTTCCAATCGCGAGGAAGATCATTTCCAATGTCAAAAACGAGGTCCTCGGGAATGGCGGCTTTGACGCAAACATACTCGGGAAACTGTGTTACTGAACTGAGGTGAACCAACACTTCAAGCGCAGCAAGGGCTTCACTCGCCGAAACATAAACAACTCGGTTCCCCTGCTCATGCCACCGCCCGGCACGATATAAGCCGCCGACGCCGTCCAATTTCGAGTATGTCGGCCGGCACAGACGCGAGGTGATGATCAAGCCGGAAAACCATGCTCGAGATCGAGCAGTGTGTTAAGCACCGCGGCGCGCCCGCCCTCCGTAAGAGCTACTTCACGAGGCGCACGATTCTCAAAAAGAGAATTAGGCGTGGTAAGCCAACTCAACGCTTTTTCGGTCTTCCCGAAAGCTTCGACAGCGCGCAGCAAAAGAGAATCGAAGGCTTTATCGTGCTCCAGCAAGTCTTCCACGTTTACGGTGACTACCACCGGAATTTGCCGGCCATCCGGAAGCTGGAGGGTGCCGTCGAGTCTCGCAGATTCGCCCTCTGTCCTCACAGCTTTAACTTACCACCGCTTTCACTAGCGCACTAGCAGCATCACTTCGTCGCGAAAGCCGAATTTGCCCATGGGGCCGCTGGTTTTCACCGAGTCAAGATTCTTTCCGGCCACAGTCCTGATGATCACCGAATGCGCGGTGATTTCCGCCACCAGACGGTAAACGCGCGAGGCATCGGCGCCGAACGGGATCCTCACCGTCCGCTGCCCATGCCCTTTCAGGA
>JBOGMI010000775.1:0-7233 GCA_050746645.1 Bryobacteraceae bacterium
AAGGCCGCAGCTTCGGGTAAACGTCGCGGAGAGCACGCGGCCATACCGTGCGGACTTGACGAAATCCGCGAGCGCTTCGTATTCCGGCCAAAACCGCAGCACGTGGCCGATCATGAGCACGCGGTGGTTTCGCTTCGCGGCATCCATCATGCGATCGCAATCGGTGGTGGAGAGCGCCATCGGCTTTTCACAAAAAACATGCTTGCCCGCCGCGAGCGCCGCCAGTGCCATCGGCGCGTGCAAATCGGTGGGAGCGCAGATATCGACGGCATCGATGCCCCCGTCTGCCGCCAGATCGTGCCAGTCGCGGTACTTCGTTACCGAAGAAAAATCGTAGCGAGCGGCAGTTCCGGCGATATTTCCCTGAATGGCGCTCAAATCGCCGGAGAGCGCTTGCTCGTTGCGGCTGCACACCGCGGCCACGGTGGCGTTGGGGAGCTTTGCGTATGCCTGCATGTGCGCCGCGCCCATGAAGCCTAGTCCGAATATCCCAATATTCACGATCGTATTCTACAGCCCACACCATGGGCGATGTCGCGGAGACGTGATTTCCCTCAACTAGCGTGAAGCCCGCGTTTCCTGGCTCGAGCCGCTCACACGCTTGTAATTGGAATACCATTCCTCCTCGGAAGAGGAACGGCTGAAAAGAAACAGAACCTTGGAGTGTGAGTGCATGGAGTAATGCTTCTCCAGCCAGATGCCATCTCCCACCGGCATCATCTCCAGCTCGAAATTGGTTCCAGGTTCCACTTGGGCCAAAAAACCCTCGATTGTGACTGGTCTCATGACCCGTGCGGTGACCTTTACCCACTGAAACGTGTCTCTATCGATCCACAGGTGGCCCGTCATGCCCGGAAGGACTTGCGCATCCATGCTGGGCGGTTTATATCCCGGCCGCGGCGTCGCTTTCAGATAATACACATCGCGACCGCCCAATTTCCTGTTTCCCAACAGCTCGAAGTTAAATGCCAAGGCCATTTGATCGAGCATAGTGTGATCGCGCTTGCGGTCGTTTTCATAGCTGGCGATCCGCTTCTTCCGGTCCCCGGCGCTCTCGGATTTTCGTTTGGCGATTTCCTGTTGGAGCTGCTGCTCCTGCTGCCGGGCCTTCGCCTCGGGGAGGGGCTTTTTGTTCACTGCGATCAGGCGATTGTAAGGTGAGCCGTCGATCATCATCACGCGATAGGTCCTGGTGCCTTGGGCAACTTTATCGCACTCGTCATAGGAATAATTGGGAGCCGCGACAAAATCCCGCTGGTTCGCCTGTACCGACCTTTGAATGATGGTTTGCACATCGGGCTGCTGGCAGTAGGCGGCAACGGCCCCGACCGGCAAGAAGCTCAACAGGCAGACGATTTTCTTGAGACCGAACTCAGCCCTGGTTTGCTTCAACAAGATGCTCCATGCATATTAGACGCATACTCGCATTTATGGTAAGCCAACGATCAGGGGGCGTTCGGAAGCGACGGCTTTGCCGTCCGCCATCCGAATGCTCTTTCGGCTTATCTTGAGGAAGTGATCGCGCCTCCGCCCACTTCCGCCGCCGCGGACCTTTCCGGCTATTGGCTTACGCGCCTGCTGCTCTATCGCGGCCTCGGCATCATCTGCCTGATCGCGTTTCTGGTGGTGCTGAATCAATTCAAGCCGTTGCTCGGCGAGCATGGCCTGCTGCCGGTCCAGCTTTTCGTCAAGCAAGTCTCCTTCCGCCAAGCGCCCAGCCTCTTCTATCTCTTTCCGCGCGATTCCGCTTTCACGGTTGCGGCCTGGATTGGCCTGATTCTTTCCTGCCTGGTCATCGCCGGCATTCCGCAGCGCTTCGGGACCGGCTTCATCGCGGCGGTCTGGATCGCCATTTACATCCTCTACTTGTCGTTTGTCAACGTGGGCCAGACATTCTACGCCTTCGGCTGGGAATCGATCCTGCTCGAAGCCTGCTTTTTCGCCGTATTCATGGGCGGTTCGAACGTTGCGCCGCCGCAGATCAGCGTTTGGTTTTTCCGCTGGCTTCTGTTTCGGGTCATGTTTGGCGCCGGCTTGATCAAACTTCGCGGCGACCCCTGCTGGCGCCATCTCACCTGCCTCGACTATTATTACCAAACCCAGCCCATGCCCAATCCGCTGAGTTGGTATTTCCATTGGGCGCCGCGTTGGCTGAATCGGGGCGGCGTGCTGTTCAATCACTTCGCGGAGCTGCTGATTCCGTTTCTGCTTTTTCTGCCGCAGCCGATCGCCGGCATTGCGGGCCTGATCACGATCTTGTTCCAACTGACTATCATCGCTAGCGGCAATCTCGCCTGGTTGAATTGGCTCACCATTGTGCTTGCGTTCTCCACTTTGGATGGAAAATTCTTTCATGCCGCCGCGCCGGTCTTGCACTCCGCCGGCCCTACATTAAAATTCGCCAATATCGGCATGCTCGTCCTGGTAGCGCTCATGAGCATTCCGGTCGTGGTGAACATGATCTCTTCGCGCCAAATCATGAATACCAGCTTCAATTCGCTGCACCTGGTCGGCTCTTACGGCGCCTTTGGCAGCATTACGCGGACGCGCTACGAAGTCATCGTCGAAGGAACATCGGATTCGGTGATTACGCCCGCAAACCAGTGGCGCGAATACGAATTCAAAGGCAAGCCCGGCGATGTGAACTATCGTCCGCCGCAAATCGCGCCCTACCATCTGCGGCTGGACTGGCTGATGTGGTTCGCGGCCATGGGCAGCTATCAAAATTACCCCTGGTTCGTGAATTTTATGGCGAAACTGCTGGAGAACGACCGCGCCGTGCTCGGCCTGCTGCGCAAGAACCCGTTTCCGAACGCCCCGCCGAAGTATGTGCGCGCGATGCTCTACGAATATCGCTTCACCACGCCCGAAGAGCGCAAGCGAACCGGCGCCTGGTGGGTGCGGACCCCGGCGGGATCCTATTTCCCGCCGGTCTCGCTGCAAACTCCCGGCTTCCGCCGCGTGCTGGAAGCGCGCGGCTGGCTGACTACACCGCAGAAAAGGTATTGACACAGCCAGCGGTGAGGTTTTATCCTGGACCATTAAGGTCCGATATCGACGGATCGTAAAAATCCAAGCTCCAGGCGCCGAAACTCTTGGCGGAGCAGCGCCCGGGCTTGGCTAATCGACAGCAAGGGCTGGCGACCTTCCGATTGTAGGCTCGCCAGCTCGAGGTTTTCAATACACCGGTCTGAACCGGCAAAGGAGAATCGCGAGTGGCGACGAAACGAATTAAAAGGCGGCGGCGCTGGATTGCCATGGGCACTCTGGCGGCGTACGCGGCTACGGGAAGCGGAAAAATTGCGCTGGCGCAAAAGAGTTCGCCAGGCGGGCGGCGCGCCCATTCCGGGCAAATCGCCACGCTTCCGTTGCGGCGTTACAATATTCCGCCTGGAAAGTTTGGAGATGTTCTCCAGGCGTTCAAGGCCGTCAGCGGCGTGAAATCTACTGCTGCGAATGCGGAAATTCTGAATGTGCAATCGCCCGGGGTTACCGGCTTGCTGACAGTGAACGAGGCGCTCAAGCGGATCTTCTCGAACACCGGCGTGGCGTATCGTTTCGTGAAACCCAACGCCATCGAACTGGATTTCCGGAGTGCCTTGACCTCCATCGATGTGACCGCTAAAATTCCCGAACTAGCCACGTCCATTTCGAAATTCCCAAAGCCTCTCGAAGACATCGCCCAAACCATCGATGTGATACCGCACCAGGTGATGCAACAGCAGGCGAATACCACGCTTCGCGATGTTTTGCGCAACGTAGCGGGAATCAGTTTGGCGGCTGGGGAGGGCGGCGCGCAAGGGGACAATCTGACCATCCGCGGATTTAGCGCGCGCGACGATCTGTACATCGATGGCATGCGCGATGTGGGCAACTATTATCGCGATCCGTTCAATACGCAGGAAGTGGAAGTGCTCAAAGGGCCGGCCTCGGTCATTTTCGGCAGAGGCTCAACCGGCGGCGTGGTGAATCAGGCGAGCAAGACGCCGGATCTGGACCGTTTCTTTTCCGGCGATTTGGATTTCGGCACCGATGCCACCAGACGCGCCACCGTGGACGTGAACATTCCCGTGCCGGCATTGGGTTCGGGAGCGGCGTTTCGCATGAACGCGATGGGCGATATCGGCGGCGTTGCGGGCAGAGATGTGGCGGAAAACCGGCGCGATGGCTTTGCGCCCTCGCTCGCGCTTGGTCTTGGCACGCCCACACGGCTTATTTTCAGTTACTTTCACCAGAACGAGGATGATATTCCGGATTACGGAATCCCGTGGCTCTTTAACGGATCGGCGCCGGTAAATCATTCCAACTACTACGGTTTGGAGAATGATAATTTTCTGCGGGCCTATGCCGATATCGGAACGGTTCGCGTGGAGCACGATATCAACAGCCATATAACTATGCGTGATCAGGTGCGGTATGCCAATTATGCGGACGACATTGTCGTCACCGTACCCAGATCGCAAACAAGCGGGCCAGGCGCCCTCAGTTTATCCACGCCATTAAGCGAAATCCAGGTCAAGCGGAGCGAACTGGCCAATCAAAGCACAAACACATTTCTCGACGATCAATTGGACCTTACCGCGCACTTTGAAACCGGATTTCTGCATCACACCTTTGTAACCGGAGTCGAAGGCGGAAGAGAAACGTCCGATCCCATACGCCGTAATTACACGGCGCCCATGACGAGCCTTCTCGATCCGGATCCGAGCGAATCGATCAATCCCGGTGTCACGATGCGGTCGCAGGTATACGACACGGCTCTTACGGCGGGCCTATATGCGATCGACACAGTTAATTTCGGGCGGAAATGGGCGCTGACCGGCGGGCTTCGATTCGATCGATTCGACGACACCTATCTACAGACGGTCGCTCCGGCCTCGGATTTTGAACGCGTGGATCAAAAACCGACCTGGAGGGCGGCGCTGGTCTACCATCCTGTTCCCATCGGCAGTCTGTATTTCGATGCGGGAACATCTTTCAATCCTTCGGCGGAAGCGCTTTCCCTGAGTGCCGGAACCGGAAACCTTCCTCCCGAAACGAACCGGAGTTATGAATTCGGAACGAAATGGGAGTTCGACCAAGGCAGACTAGCCGTCAATAGCTCGTGGTTTCGTACCACGAAAGAAAATGCGCGTGAGAAAGATCCGGATAACTCGCTATTGTATGTGCTTGGAGGCGATCAACGTGTAACCGGCGCAGAAGTGGATGTTCGGGGAAGGCTCACAAGCCGCTGGGACGTCCTTGCCAGTTACGCCTACTTGGACAATAAGGTCGTCGGCTCGGAATTCTATCCGGAAGCGATCGGTTATCCGCTCGCCAACGTTCCAAAAAATAGCTTCGATTTCTGGAGCACTTACCGCCTGCCGCATCGTGTCGAGCTCGGCCTGGGGGCGGATTACGAATCCAGCCGCACGGCAAGCGACATCGAGCCGCTCGATCCAACCACGGGCTTGCTGCAAGAGGCGCCTGGATATTGGGTATTCAACGCGATGGCGAGTTATCCAGTTGCCGAACACGTCGATATTCAGGCAAACGTATACAACATGGCCAACCGCTATTATTACGACCAGCTTTATCATGATCACATCGTGCCGGGGCCTGGCCGTTCGGCGCTCATCGGGTTGAAGTTCAAGTTCTGAAAAGAAAGAAGAAAAGGAATGCTATTGGCAGTACCGGAAGTGCTGACCTCCGAGCAGGTAGGGCAAGCACGACAGATGCTGGAACAGGCGGAGTGGGTGGATGGCCGCGCCACAGCAGGTCATCAATCCGCACGAGCAAAGGACAATTTGCAGATCCCGGAAGACCATCCGGCGGCGAGGCAAATCGGCGACATGATTTTGAATGCGCTGGGCCAGAATGCGCTGTTCATTTCGGCAGCCCTGCCCGCACGGGTGTTCCCGCCGCTGTTCAACCGCTATCAGGGCGGGCACTCGTTCGGCACGCACGTCGATAACGCGATACGGCAAGTAACCGGAACTGCTCATCGCATTCGGACCGATCTTTCCGCAACGCTTTTTCTTTCGCAGCCGGACGAATACGACGGCGGCGAGTTGACCGTCGAAGATACATACGGCACGCACAGCGTGAAACTCCCGGCCGGACACATGGTGCTCTATCCCGCGACCAGCCTGCACCATGTCCGGCCAGTGACGCGTGGTGCCCGCATCTCCTCTTTCTTTTGGATCCAAAGCATGATCCGCGACGACGGGCAGCGGGCGCTGCTGTTCGATTTGGATGTCGCGATCCAGCGCCTGAATCGCGATTTGCCGCAGCATCCCTCGCCGGTGCAGCTTACTGGTGTATATCACAATTTGCTGAGGCAATGGGCGGAAGTGTAGGCGTTGTGAAGAGGCGGGAAGGAAGAGAGCTACTTAGGATGCGGAATAATATCGCGGATGACATAGGTATCATCCACGATGTTGAAGTAAAAGCGCCAACTGCGGTTGACCCTGGCTTGCCAGAGGTCTTCGGCTTCATTGTATTTCTTGGCTTGCAGGGAAGGATGGCGCAGATCTTGCATGAGAAATCTGAGCTGTTTGAAGAAAGCCTTGCGAACATTTGGCGGGGCACCCTGCAGCGCCTTTACCGCCTGAGGGATGTAGTCGATTTTCAAGTGCGCTTGTGTCGTTTGCCTGCGGGTGGCTGCTTGATCGTCCGTTCCAGGGAGGCGATCATTTCATCGGCACTACCGAAGGGACCGGAAGTGCGGCCTTCCTTGATCTCTTTGTCAGACTTGGCAAGGCGGGCATCGACGGCGCGGCGCTGAGCAGGACTGTAATCATCGTCGGCGCTGGGGAACTTGGATCGGTCGATCACCATCTTAGGGGTAATGACGATTTTGCCGTGCCGAAGCGAAAATTCCACCAGGTCGCCCTTGGCTAAGCCAGCCTTGGTGCGAAGGTCGGTCGGGATGGTGACCTGGCCTTTGTGTTGGATTTTGGCAATGCTGCTCATAAACGTTCGATTCCGGAATTCCGGAATTCTGACCTCAACAGACAGCATAGCGAGATCCAGCGGCGCAGTCAACGACTTGCCTGGTCAGATCTCCAACTTGCCGTGGACGACCATATTTTTTAGTACCACCTGTTGAGCTAGTACGGTTGTTACAGCATTTTCCAATCCAAGAATGATCCTGAAAACTAGATCCGTTTCCAATACAGAGTGATCCTGAAAACCGGGGATGGGGAGGCGGTTGTGCAGCCGGTTTCCTTTCTTGGTTTTTAGTGAAGAAAC
>JBOGMI010000776.1:0-1332 GCA_050746645.1 Bryobacteraceae bacterium
AGCGTTGCACAGAGATGGTCTGCGCTTCATTGCCAGTGTTAAACAGGCCGACGATGACATCTCCGTTTGTCTCCTTTTTTGTGAAGACCTGCCGGGCGCCGGTATTGACAACCCTTTTGGCTGCGATCGAATCTTGATCGACGGCGAGCACTGCGGTGTTCTTGAGGTAGTTCTGCAGGTCCATATGGTCGAGATGAGTGAGGTCGACCCCGAGGATAAAGGGGCTTGATCCGAGAGCCCAGAGGCTCATCTGGGTCCGGCGTTCGACGGGAGTGAGCCCGTCCTTGTCGCCGTTCCCGATTTCAATGGAGTCATAGTCGCTGAAGCCTCCCGGACCGGCGTAAGGCTGCCACTCGGCCACATAATCGAAGCGGTTCTTGATATGCGCCCAATCTGTCAGCGGATAGGGGCTGCCGTTGTTCTCGCAGCGGTAGCATTCGACGTCGGGTGCGAATTCCCACTGATTGGCATACTTCCTCAATACAGGAGCGATGGTGCTTGTGTAACTGCCCTGAGTGACATCTAACACCATAGGCCGCCCGCTCTTCCGTATTGCGTGTGACCATGCCTTGATGTCGCCGACGTTGCTGTTGGCGATGCCGTCGAGCTTGATATAATCGACGCCCCACGATGCCAGCATGGCTGCCCACGAGTTGATATAGGCTTGCGCTCCGGGCTTGTTATAGTCGATGCCGACCATGCCTTTGCAGTTGTAGTTGGCATTTGGTACAGACGGCTCCGCTATTTGGTCGGCCGTATACGTCGTACCCTTGATCTGCGTGTTCTTGGCTACTGCCTGCTTGGAGATACCTGGAGTGACGTAGATTCCGAATTTCTCCCCCAAGCCGTGCACGTAGTCAGCGACTACTTTGATGCCGCTGCTAGCCCCGTGCGCAGGGAATCTTGAGGAGTCAATCACCCAACGGCCATAGTGGTCTACGTTGGGGCCCTGGCTGCCCGGGCACTGATACCAGAAGTCGTCGAGGTTGATGTACCTGTAGCCGATCTTCTCTAGGCCGCTCTTCTGCATGGCGCGAGCTTGGGCTTCGATCTTGGCTGCCGTCGGATCCTTGCGGATGAAGCTCCAACTGCTCCAGCCGAGTATGGGTGTTCGCTCGAGGCCATTATTTTCTGCGCTGGCGAAGGTGAAAGGCGCCAGCAGCAGTAAGACGAAAGAAACAGAAAGAGAGCGGTTAATATCCATAACTTACTCCTTAAATCCTTAAATCGAATACATGGCGCTTGAGGTTCACGTGCGATTGTGCTGCGCGCGGGCCATGATACTTGCCATATTGTCGTAATAGATCTTTTTCAGCACGTCGTCCGGAAGGC
>JBOGMI010000777.1:0-4634 GCA_050746645.1 Bryobacteraceae bacterium
TGCTACCTTAAAGGCAATCTCGCTGAGCATGGGTTTCGCCGAACAACTGAAGAGCCAGCTCAACATCGTTGATGTGGTGGGGCAGTATGTGCGCCTGAAACGCTCCGGCGGGAGCCGCGAATCCTACCTCGGGCTGTGCCCGTTCCACTCCGAGAAAACACCTTCGTTTCACGTTCACGGCGCCAATCAGTTCTATAAATGTTTCGGCTGCGACGCCGGAGGCGATGTTTTCAAGTTCGTGATGGAGGTGGAGAGCCTCACCTTTTCCGAAACGTTGAAGCTGCTCGCCGAACGCTACGGCATTCCGATGCCCGAGCGCCGGCCGGAAGGCGACGCCGAAGCTCAGCGCGCGGCGGCTTTGCTCGAAATGCACGAAATCGCAGCGGATCAGTTTCAAGCCAATCTGCGCGGCACGGCAGGCGCGGCGGCGCGCGAGTATCTTGCCTCTCGAGGGGTTTCGGCCGACACGATTCGCGAATTCCGCCTGGGGATCTCCGATGGCTCGGGCCAGCAGCTTGTTGCGCGATTGCAGAAATTCGGTCCAGCCCTGCTCGAAGTCTCGGGCCTGGTGGCGAAGCGGGAGAGCGGCGGTTTTTATGATCGCTTCCGAGGCCGGCTCATGTTTCCGATCCACAGTGAATCGGGGAAAGTGGTTGCATTCGGAGGGCGCGCCTTGCGGGCGGGCGACGAGCCGAAATATCTCAACTCGCCCGAAACCGCGATCTACAAGAAATCGAAAATCCTATATAATCTGCATCGCGCTAAAATCGCCGCGCGCAAGAGCGATCGCATGATCCTGGTCGAAGGTTACATGGACGCGATCGGCATCTATACAGCCGGGATTCAGGAAGTGGTCGCGGTTTGCGGCACGGCGCTGAGCCTGGAGCAGGTGCGCTCGATCAAGCGTCAGGTCGCGGCGCAGCAGGCGAGCGCCGGGCAGGCGATTCTTAACTTCGATCCCGATGCGGCGGGAGGGCGCGCGGCGGAGAAATACATTTCGGCTCTGCTAGCCGAGGGGTTGCGCGTACGCGTACTGGAAATTCCCGGCGGGCTCGATCCGGACGAATATATCCAGCAGCAGGGGCCGGCGGCGTACAAGACGCTGCTGGAGGCGGCACGTTCGTATTTCCCTTGGCTCGCCGAACGCGCCAAACGGAAATTCGATATGCGCTCCATGGAAGGGCGGGTGGATGCGTTCCGTTCGATTCAGCCCTCCATCCAGAACGTCAGCGACCGGCTGGAGCGCTCCGCGATTGTGCGGGAAATAGCCGATCTCCTGCAGGTGGACCGTGCCGTGGTTGCGCAAACGATGCGCCCGGCAGCGCGGCCGGCCGCCCCGCAAACGCCGCGGCATCTTTCCGCGGCCATCCCGCCGAATGAGAAACTGCTGGTGGCCTGTCTGCTCGCGAACGCGGAAGCGCGCGGCGCCATTCATGGCCAGCTTCGGAGTTCTCGCGTCCTCGAAATTCTTGCTCTGCGGACGATTTTCGAAGCTTCACTCGCGCTCGAAGGCGAGGGCGCGCCTTTTTCCTTCGATGCCCTGAACGCGCGGCTCGAAGCGCGAGACCAGAACCTGGTGGCGGGAATCGGTTTTGCGGATCTTGGGATTCGGGAAGAGAATGCGGCCGAGCAAGCTCTACATTGTTTAAGAGCGCTCGAGAAGAAATCCACCGAGGCAGCCTGCGAGGGACTGCGCCGGCGCATTCGAGAGCTGGAGGCCGGAGAGGATTTCGCGGAAGCTTTGCGTCTCACCGAGGAGCTGGGCCGCCTGCAGAGGCGCTCCTCGGAGGTGTAAATCGTGTTGTACCATGAGGGAATCGAGGAACTGACAGGGGTGCAGTCTGCAATCGTTTGTCCGCGAGCGAGGGGGAAATTCTCGTGTCGCGTCGGTTTCACGCGCAAGTGACGGCAATGATGCAGCACGATCACGACAAGGCGTTTGCATTCTACGATGCCGCCGATGTCGCGCGCGAAGACATAAACGCCGGCCACTTGCAAGAGCTGTTCCGCGAATTCGAACACGCTCCGGTCGAGATTCTGGACGAACCCAAGGACTTCGAGAAGAAAGAGGAAGAGAGCGAAGATCTTTCGGATCTCGATCTGTCGCCGGGATCGCTCGACAAGAGCAACGATTCGGTGCGCGTCTATTTGCGCGAGATGGGCATGGTGCCGCTGCTCACGCGCGAGGGCGAAATCGAGCTCGCCAAGCTCATCGAGCACGGCCAGATGGCGGTAAAAAAAGCGCTCTCGCGTTCGCGGCTGACCATCCACCTGCTGTTCGACACGCGGCGGGCGGTTGAACGCGGTCCCCTTTGCATCTTCGAAGTTGTGCAGGCGCCCGAACCGCAGGCCGGCGAAGAAGAAGCTATTGCGCGCGAGCGGAAGCTGGAATTCTGCGCCCAGATTCAAGAGCTTGAGAAACTGCATCGGAAGGCGCAGCAGACCCAGTCCCGGCTGCTGAGCACCGCGCGCACGATGAAGGCCAGGCAGCATCGCAAGCTGCGTTTTGAGTATGCGCGATTGATGATCGGCATTTCGCGGCGCATCCGCGATATCTCCTTCGCACCCCGTTTCCAGCGCTCGCTGGCCGCCGAGATCCGGAACACGGTGGAGCGCATCAAGCCGGTGGAGCAGGAGATTGCGCGCCTGCAGCGTAAGCTGGAGGAATCGCCCGTCACCGACCCGGCGCTGAAGAAAGAACTGAAAGCCGTGACCGCTCAGCTTCAATCGCTCGAAGCGCACTGCGGTTGCGCCGCCGCCGAGTTGCGCCGCACGCTGCAAATCGTGGAGCGCGGCGAATACGAAACCGAAACCGCCAAGCAGCGCCTGATCGAGGCGAATCTGCGGCTGGTGGTTTCAGTGGCGAAACGCTATACCAATCGAGGCATGCAGTTTCTCGATCTGATCCAGGAAGGCAATATCGGCCTGATGCGCGCGGTGGATAAGTTCGACTACAAACGCGGCTACAAATTCTCGACTTATGCGACGTGGTGGGTGCGCCAGGCTGTGACGCGCGCGATCGCCGACCAGGCGCGTACGATTCGCATTCCCGTACACATGATCGAGACCATGAACAAACTGGTCCGCTTGCAGCGGCTGATGCAGCAGGAGCTGGGGCGCGAACCGACTACCGAAGAGCTGGCCGCTCGAATGGAGCTTTCTCCCGGCAAGATTCGCCGCGTGCTGCGCGTGGCGCAGGAGCCGATCTCGATCCAAACCCCGGTCGGCGAAGAGGAAGAATCGAACCTGGGCGATTTTCTGGTCGATACGCGAATCGGCTCGCCCTCCGACGCGGTGGTGAATTTAAACCTGCGCGAACAGACCGCTGAGGTGCTCAAGACACTGAGCCCGCGCGAAGAAAAGATTGTGAAGATGCGCTTCGGGCTGCAGGACGGAAGCGAGCACACGCTGGAGGAGGTCGGCCAGAACTTCGCGGTCACCCGGGAGCGCATCCGCCAGATCGAGGCCAAGGCGCTGCGCAAGCTGCGCCATCCGAGCCGCAGCCATCGTCTGCGCAACTTCCTCGAAAACGGCACGCATTAGCATGCCAAGCACCCAGGCCACAATGGCGACTCCGGTTCATCCGGTAACGCCGCCGAAAAAAGTTCCCAAGCCAAAGACAGCGGCCGAGCGCAAGACCCGGTTACACCGCATCCTGGCTGAATTCGACAAGCTCTTTCCCGACGCGACGTGCGCCTTGCATCATAAAGATGCCTGGCAGCTTTTGGTGGCGACCATCCTCTCGGCGCAGTGCACTGACGAGCGCGTCAACAAAGTGACTCCGGGACTGTTCGCGAAATATCCGACGATCGAAGATTTTGCCCACGCCTCGCAGGAAGAGATGGCGCAGGATATTCGCTCCACCGGCTTTTTTAACAACAAGGCGAGATCGCTTATCGGCGCGGCACGCAGGATTCATGAAGACCACAAAGGCCGGGTGCCGCGCACGATGGAGGAACTGCTGGCCGTGCCGGGCGCCGCCAGAAAAACCGCCAACGTTGTCCTGGGCACCGCTTACGGCATCGCCGCAGGCGTAGTGGTCGATACACACGTGCAGCGCGTTTCGCAGCGGCTCGATTTGAGCAAAAACACGGAGCCGGTGAAAATCGAGCAGGACCTGATGAAGATGCTCCCGCAAGAAAAATGGATCCTGTTTTCGCATCAAACGATCCATTTCGGACGCCAGATCTGCATCGCCCGCAAGCCGCGCTGCTCCAACTGCCCGCTCGATCCGCTTTGCTACGCCGCTGACAAGACGCTTGCATGATGCCTTTGTATCTGGGCATTGATGGCGGCCAATCCGGCACCACGGCGCTGATTGCGAACGAAACCGGCGAGGTCGTGGGCATCGGCCGCTCGGGGCCTTGCAATCATACCGGCGCCCCGGATCGCCGCGCCAAATTCTTCCGCGCCGTCTCCGAATCGCTGGCCGAAGCTGCCGCCGGCGCCGGACTCGATGCCGGGGCGCTTGCCTTCCAAGCGGCCTGCCTGGGCTTCAGCGGGGGCGCCGCGGATAAAGAGCAATACTCCCGCGAACTGATTCGCAGCGCAAAATTCAAAATCACGCACGATGCGGAAATCGCGCTGGCAGGCGCTACTGGCGGTGAGCCCGGCATTATCGTCATCGCGGGGAC
>JBOGMI010000778.1:0-2223 GCA_050746645.1 Bryobacteraceae bacterium
CCGATATTCCTACGCTCTACAATCTGCTCCCCGGCTATCTGCCGATGCCGCACTCCAAGCACGACAAAGACTACCAAACGTACATCAAGCTGAATCAGCCGCCCTCCGGCTGGTGGGGCGAATTTAATAAGTACTTCGTCTCGCTGATGAAGGCTTATTTCGGCCAGGCCGCAACGAAAGCCAACGGCTGGTGCTTCGATTACTTGCCCACGCTCACCGGCGACCACTCGCACATGAATACGGTTACCGAAATGGCCGATGGCGTGGTGAAGGGCTATTTCGTCATGGGCGAAAACCCGGTGGTCGGCTCCATGAACGGCCCGCTGCAGCGCAAGGGCTTGCGCCAACTCGAATGGCTTGTGGTGCGCGATTTTCAGCTCACCGAAACCGCCGACTTCTGGCGCGAAGCGCCCGAAATTGCACGCGGTGAAGTCAAGCCTCAGGACATCGCCACCGAAGTCTTCTTTTTCCCCGCCGCCTCGCACACCGAGAAGAACGGCAGTTTCACCAATACGCAGCGTCTGCTGCAATGGCACACAAAAGCGGTCGATCCGCGCGGCGACGCGCGCAGCGAACTCGATTTCATGTTCAAACTCGGCCAGCGGCTCAAGCTTCTTTACCGCAACGAATACAACCAGAGGCGCAATTGGCCCATCCGCGATCTGACGTGGGACTATCCCATGGAAGGGCCTCTGAGCGAACCAAGCGCAGAAGCGGTGCTGCGCGAAATCAACGGCTTTACCATCCCTGATGGCAAACCGCTCGACGGCTACACGGAACTCGAAGATGACGGTTCGACCGCCTGCGGCTGCTGGATTTATTCGGGCTGCTATCGCGGCGGCATCAACCAGACCGCGCGGCGCAAGCCGTACTGGGCACAAAACCACATCGCACCGGAATGGGCCTGGGCTTGGCCGGATAACCGCCGCATCCTGTATAACCGCGCTTCGGCGGACCCGGAAGGCAAGCCATGGTCGGAGCGCAAGCGGCTGATCTGGTGGGATGAGGGGCAAGGCAAATGGATGGGCGACGATACGCCCGATTTCATCGCCACGCGCCCGCCTTCCTATCGCCCGTCAAAAGAAGCGCGCGGCAAAGAGACCATCTCAGGCGACGATCCGTTTATTATGCAGGCCGACGGCAAAGGCTGGATCTATGTCCCAACGAGCCTGCAGGACGGGCCGCTGCCTGCCCATTACGAGGCGCAGGAATCGGTGGTGAAGAATCCGCTCTATGGCCAGCAGTGCAATCCGGAGCGCATGGAGTGGATGCGCAAAGATAACCCCTATCATCAGCCCTACAATGATCCGCGCTTCCCCTACGTGCTCACCACCTATCGCCTTACCGAGCATCACACCGCGGGTGGCATGAGCCGCTGGCTGCCTTGGTTATCCGAATTACAGCCCGAAATGTTTTGTGAGGTGTCGCCGGAGCTTGCCGCCGAGGTGGGCTTGAAGAACGGCGGCTGGGCCACCATCCGCACCATGCGCGCGGAGATCGAAGCGCGCGTCCTGGTGACTCGGCGCATGAAGCCGCTGAAAATCAAAGGTCGTACCGTGCATCAGATCGGGCTGCCGTATCACTGGGCGAGCAAAGGGCTGGTGCGCGGCGATGCCGCGAATGAGTTAATCGGCTTTGTCGGCGATCCCAATGTGGCGATTCAGGAATCGAAAGTGCTTACGGGAATGATTGTCGCGGGCCGCAAGAGTAAACAACGCCGCTTCATCACGAGCGGCCCCTTTTACAAGAGCCTTCCTGGCCGGGAGAAGGATCGCGATCTGCCGGCCGCTCGCCGCAAACCAACCACCGGACACGGCCACAAGGCGGAACAGACGAAGGAGGGTAACGTCTGATGGCGGCCACAAAAGGCTTCTTCACCGACACCACGCTCTGTATCGGCTGCAAAGCGTGCGAAGTGGCCTGCAAGCAGTGGAATCAATTGCCGGATGACGGATTCCTGTTTACCGGCATGTCGTACGACAACACGGTCCATCTCGGCTCTTCCACCTGGCGTCATGTGGCGTTCATCGAGCGCCCGGTCCCGCTGCATCCGCAGAGCGAGGAAGCGTTCTCCTGGCTGTTCTCATCCGACGTTTGCAAGCACTGCGCGCGCGCCGGATGCCTGGAGAGTTGTCCCACAGGCGCCATCATCCGCAATGAATTTGGCGCCGTTTATGTGCAGCCGGATGTCTGTAATGGTTGCGGCTATTGCATCGTGAACTG
>JBOGMI010000779.1:0-2260 GCA_050746645.1 Bryobacteraceae bacterium
ACAATCCGGCTGCGCCTTCTTCTTTCCATGCCCGACACCACCTGCGCATGGTTCACCGCCGCCGTCAGCGAGACGCCTCCAATGCTGTTGCCGATCAGCGTGGGCAGCATGTAGCCCCAGGCCACAGCGACCCAGCTTTTTGCGCCTGTCATTACGGGGAAAAGCGCCTCCACGGTTCCCGCGATAACGTGAGTCAAACTCGCCAGGCCGACTACATAAGTCAGGATGACGATGATGAGGGCGCGGCCGGTGCTGACGGCGGCCAGCATCCAGACAATCATCGCGATCAGCCAGCCGGCAAATATGCCGCGCAAGAGCGCCGCGTCAAAACTCACGTGGCCCACTTCCAAACCGATCTGCAACATGGCGTGCTGCACTTCGGGCTTGAACATTGGCGTGTTGGCAACTATCCACGCGAACAGATGCGCGCCGACCAGATTGGAAACCAATACGACGGCCCACAGGCGCGCCACAAGGAAAAACGTCTCGCGGTTCCTCCGCGCCAGCAAGGGAATGATAGCCGTCAGCGTGTTTTCGGTGAACAGTTGCTGCCGCCCGATGATGACAATGAGGAATCCCAGGGGATAGCCGAGACTCGAAACCAGCGGCCGCCAGGGGGCATCGGGCAAATAAGCGCGCAGCAGCGCCTGGCCCACCAGCGAAAAGCCCATGGACATGCCGGCCGCAAAGCCGGACCAGGCAAGCGCCGAAACTGGCCGGATGAGTTCTTCTTCGCCGTCATGCCGGACGGCCTCATGGACGACGTTCGCGCTGACCGAACTCCGCTCGCGGGCTTCCTCTTGCTGCCTTTCCGAGAGTTCGGGCGCTTTAATATCGTCGGATTCGTTTTCAGGATCGTCGCCAAGCGCCACAGAAGCAGGCCCCTACGGTTGGACCCGTATCGGCGCAGCTCTCAACTCTTTTTTTGCTCCTCCAGCTTTCGCTCCGCTAGCCGCCGGGATTTCGGAATCCAGATCCAATCCGGCGGAATAATGTTATCCGGGCGCGAGGCCGCTCCAGGCGGAGTGTATGCGCTGCCGGGATTCGCCTTCAATTCCGTGTACGCTTTGACCACGTTTTCGGGAAACGCCGGGATCATGGCTTCGATATCCCGCTGGATCTCTTTAACGACCTCGGGGTGGTCGATCGCCGCATCGTAGCTTTCGTGCGGATCGCGGTCCAGGTTGTAAAGCTCCGGGCGCGGCAGCAAAAAGTGGTGCTTCCGTCCGCAGGAGCCACCGAGCCAGTCGTTGACATAAATTTCCCCGGTCCCCTGCGCGATGCGGAGCTTCCAGCTTCCCTTCCGGGCGCATTCGAGCTGCTGCTGCTGAGGGGAGACGGCGAAATAAAGGATGGTCCCTCTCGGTGCCGTTGTACTTTCTCCAGTCAGCAGCTTGGAGATGTCGATGCCATCGTATTGGCGATGCGGTAACTGCGCGCCGCAAATCGAAGCGATTGTGGGGACCACGTCGAGATTCGAGCCCCATTCGTCGATGGTTCTTCCCGCCGGAATAGCCCCGGTCCATCGCGCGATAAACGGGATACGCTCGCCGCCCTCGAAGGTCGTCGCTTTTCGCCCGCGGCGCGGTCCGGGATTGCCTTGGAACCACGGCCCGTGATCGCTGGTGAAAATCACAAAGGTGTCGCGCTCCAGCCCGTTTTTTTGGACCGCCTTCAACACTTCTCCCGCGCTCCAGTCGATTTCTTCGATCGCATCGCCCTGATGGCCCAGTTTGGAATGGCCGCGAAAGCGCGGAGACGAGCGCGGCGGATCGTGCGGATACGAATATGCCAGGTAGAGAAAGAACGGACTGTCCTTCGCCGAATCGATGAACTTGACTGCCTCTTCGGTATAGCGCGGCGTGAGCATCTCGCGGTTGGCGTTTGCTTCGATCGCCTTCGTATCCCGGATCAGCGGCAGCGGATTCATGTCCACGCTCCAGGGCACGCCCAGAAACGCATCGAATCCCCGATTGGTGGGTAGATACGGAGGCTGAATTCCCAAGTGCCATTTGCCGATGCACATCGATTTATAGCCGGCCGGCTTCAGAATATCGGAGAGAAGCTTTTCATCCAGATCGATGCCTCTTGGCGAATGCGGCCCATAAGCACCCCCGCAATGGCTGCGGCAGGCGTATCTTCCGGTCAGCAGCGCGCACCGCGAAGCGGAGCAAATCGGATTCGCGGTGTTGAAGCGCGTAAAACGCACGCCTTCCTTCGCCATGCGATCCAGATTGGGAGTCTGCAACGACGATCCATA
>JBOGMI010000780.1:0-4490 GCA_050746645.1 Bryobacteraceae bacterium
GGATTAACGATTGGGTTCGATCTGACGCGGCAGATAAAGTAGCTTATGCTTCCGAGCCGGTTCCAGCGTGGTAACAGCATGAGAGCGGAGCGCAGTTCTCCGGCAGGCGGCCTGAGAGGCCGCCGCAGGCTGAGGGCCTGCACCATGTGATGAGGCGAGCAAGAGGGCTGGTGCGGCGGATTGTACTGCAGATGCGTTTGTTTTGGATAATCTGGCGCGGCAAGCGGCGGTTTTCACGCGATCCGCGATACCGGATGGAACTCGTTTGCACTTCGTTCGGTTCGCCAACCAGGGAACAGGCCGACGACCATGCCTTACTGCGGCGCATCTGTGCGGCCTATTATCTAGCGATGACGCGGCAGGCGTCCGCGCCCGAGGCTTTCACTGCAAGCCGCTGGTGGAGGATTGTGCAAGAGAGCAATCTAGGTCCGGCCAGAAGGGCTTTAGCAAACGGTGATGTGGATTCCCTGCGCGCCATGTACCGGCAGTTCTTCCGCGATCCGTGTGGCGCAGGCTTGGTTGGCTTGCCGGTGGACATGGCGCGATCGTACAGGCGCCCGCAGTTCCAAAGACGATATAAACACCTGCTTCTCATCGATATGCTGCATCGCCTGGAGGTCTGGCACGAAAGGATGAATGGCCGGTTTTCCGTGGATGCACTGCGCGGACCGGAGATCGGCGCTCCGTTCGGAGCAATTGTCAACGATGTTTTCCTGCGGCCGGGGGCAACAGACCATCATTATTACGCGCACAAGATGATCGATTTGCTGAAATCAAATAATAACTTCCGCGTCATCGCTGAGATCGGCGGCGGGTTTGGAGGGATGGCCTACTATCTGATTCGAGATCATCCTGCAGTCACTTATATTGACTTCGATCTTCCGGAAACGATCGCGCTCGCTGCCTATTTCCTTAGTAAGGCTTTCCCCCATGTACAAGTGACCCTGTATGGCGAGCAGCCAAGGAATTACGGCGGCGTTTTCCTAATGCCTGCGTTTGCGCTGGCCGAGATGCCGGCGAATAGCATGGATGCGGTATTCAGTTCCCATCTATTTTCGGACCTTGCCCACTCGTCGCTTCAAGAATATATGAATAGAGTGGTATACACCGCGCCGGCTTATTTTCTACATGTCGATAGCAAGGCGGCTTGCCGCTCGGTTTTCGAGTACATGGCGAGAGGCGCTACGGCTCCATTTACGCTGGTGGAAAGCTTGGCTGCCAACTGGAACCACGGATGTGCGGCGCACACCAATGAATACGAGATTCTGTATGCCAATCGTAATTTCAGCGGAGCCAAATACTCAAGTCTTTCTTCAGCAGATCTTCCAAGTGTCTGATATCATCCCGATAATACCCGCGGAGAAATTCTCGGTTCTCCGGTTCCATTTTCAGACTTTGAGGCTGCCGATAGACTGCATGCTTGATGGGCGTCTTCAGTTGTTTAGGAATACAACGGGACGCGATGTCCCATGCCCCACAGCGCTGCGCCGCCTGAGTGAGTCGGACCAGCCTCGGCACATTGGGACGATAGTGGCCACGGCCATAATCCGGCGAAAACGCCGTGCTTACTCCCAAGGATTCGCAGATATCGGCCAGCCACTTCGATGGATTCACGGCGATCTCTTCAAATATGGAAATGCTGATCTGTTCTCTGGGGAAAACAGTCAAATAGCGAGCGATTTGCTCGCCGTACATTCCATATTCGAGGAACGGATGCAGAAGGCCAAGGCATTCCTTGCTGTGCGAGAAGCAGGCCTGTAGATGTTGGCCGAAGGAACAGGCAACGGTTCCATCAGATACGCTTTTCAGATATTGCGCGAATGCTCGTTCGGCGGGATTTCTCAGCACGATTAGGATCCTGGCGTCCGGGATGCGCGATGCAATTGCCGCCGCGGCGGTCTTGGACCACAAGTAAGTGACGCTGCCCTCACCAATACGTTTTTCGTGTTTCGCTCCCGCGAATAGCCTCAGGTAATCTTCCCATTCGGAGATGATGCCGCCGAAACGCTTCTCGCGTATGGGGCCGGCGATGTACTCGCGTGTGGCCTCGGCCTCTTTGCGCATTCGTTTCTGCAGGTTCGCTTCGAACGCGCCGACCCGTATTTCGGAGGAGAAATAGCATGGCTCTTTTAATGGGCTCATGTAGATGTCCGGATGCTGGTCGAGATCGTAGTAGAGCGCGTCGGTGCCGGCCTTCGGAGCGCCCGCGATGAAGAAGTTGGGAGTTCTTGGCGGCATGGCTGCAGACCAGTTGCTCTACTTATTTACGGCGATAGCGTGGAGGGGTTGAGTGTGCCCGGAATGCTGCTCCTGGAGGCTTCGATAGCGGACCAGTTCGGCGATGGTCAGCGTTCTGAGGCCGTGGTGCTCGGCGAACTCGGCGAGATCAGCCGCCCGCGCCATGGTGCCATCCGGGTTCAGGATTTCGCAGATAACTCCTGCCTGGGCAAGCCCAGCCATTCTAGCCAGATCAACGGATGCTTCGGTGTGCCCGGCACGGGTAAGCACGCCTCCCTTGCGCGCGCGTAGCGGGAAGACATGGCCAGGTCGCGCCAAGTCCGCGGGGCGAGTCGTGGGATCGAGCGCCGCGAGGACGGTTTGAGCGCGATCATAGGCCGATACGCCGGTGGTGGTTCCTCGCCCGATCACGTCGATCGATTCCGTGAAAGCGGTTGTGAACCGGGAAGTATTTTTTGCGGACATAGGGGCCAATCGGAGATAGTCCGCGCGTTCGGGCGTTATGGCAAGGCAGACGAGTCCCCGGCCATGCTTTGTCATAAAGTTGATGGCCTCGGAGGTAACCATCTCGGCGGCCATCGTCAGATCGCCTTCGTTTTCGCGGTCTCCGTCGTCCATGACAACCACCATGCGCCCAGCGCGAATTTCCGCTAAACACGCCTCAACGTTCGTGAACGAATTCTTTCGCGCAATAAGAAGAGGGCCATTTGGCCGTGCCGGCTCGGGCCTAAGATCAACGCAATTCCGATCAATTTCGATCCCTGCCTGGATCAAAGCCCTCATCTTTTCCGGGTTGTTTGAAAGCAGGCGAGCTTGAAAGATTCCGAGAGTCCGCAGAATTTCGACGGCAAAAGAATAATTGCGGTAATCGTTCTTGAGTCCTAGCCTTTCGTTTGCTTCAATGGTATCGGCACCCAGATCCTGCTGCTCATAGGCGAGCAGTTTCGAGATCAAGCCGATGCCACGTCCCTCCTGCTGCTCATAAATCAGGATTCCGCTGCCTGCTTGCGCGATTTCCGAGAGCGCGTCTTCGAGCTGCTTTCCGCAATCGCACCGGAGCGAGCCAAAAACGTCGCCAGTGAGGCACTGCGAGTGGATGCGCAGCAACGGAGGAGCGCTCTTGATATCGCCCAGTATGAGCGCTACCGCGGTTTCCCGTCTGGGCCATCCGGCCTCGGAGAGATCCCGCTCGAATCCTAAGATGCGGAACTCCCCCCAGCGCGTCGGTAGTTTTGCAGACGCCGCTTTCCGAACAATATTGATTCTCTGGAGCATGAAGACCCTTGAAAAGCTTTAATGGCGCAAAAATGTGTCTGCCTCAGTATGAGAGCAAGTGCTCAGATCAGGTGCAAAGAATATGTGAAGAGATTGAATAATCCTATTGCAAAGCGGTATCGGCCATGGCCCCACGCTTGTCATTCCGAGCGCAGCATATAATCGCCGCCTTCGGACGGACCTTTGGTGCGGCGATTTTCTTCGGAACCGATGCTCTTCGAGGAACGGCGAAGGCGGTAGGAGCAAACGTCTTCCCCCTTAACCACAAAGCAGCGATATATCCGGCCGCTCATTTGCATTTCTCTGTCGCACATAAAGTCTTGCTGAAGAACGGAATCACATGATTCTGAAAACGATCGGCGACATGCAACAGGCGCTCATGACGTATAGGCCGCCGAACACGTCCGGGTGCTTCATCCCAATTCGGATCGCCCCGTAACCGCCCATGGAATGGCCCACCAGTCCACGGCTTAAGCGGTTGGGGAGCGTCCGGTAATGGGCGTCGATATATTGGACAACGTCACGATAGATGAACCGCTCGAAGTCGCCCGTGGTGACGGAACTGGAATACATCGATCCGCCATATGTTGTCTTGGAATCGGGCAGCACCACAATCATCTCCTTCGCGCCACGCGCGAAGGCGCCCTCGATTGTCTGCGGCACATCGATCTCGTGGGTCCACTGCTCCGCGCCTATCGAATAGCCGTGCAGTGCATAGACAACCGGATAGCGGCGATGTTTGTCTCTGTTGTAGCTAGGCGGCAGGAATACGATCACATCGCGGTTAACGTCTCCGCGCTCAAGGTTTCCCTCTAGGAGTGTGTCCGAGAAATCAGGCGGGGGTTGCAGGTAATAATGTTGTATGCCCTTTCGGCCGTACCTGCCGGATCAGGATTTCCTGCTGCCGCCGAGCCCGCGCGACTGGCTGCCGGAAAAGCATCTGGCATACTTCGTCAGCGACGTGGTGGAGCAACTGG
>JBOGMI010000781.1:0-2786 GCA_050746645.1 Bryobacteraceae bacterium
CGAATCGATTTCACGACGGTATCGCGAAGGCTAAAGAGCGCTGCCGTATACGTAGGGTCATCGAAATGGTTCCGCTTTTGCAGTCGCGCGGCAACTCGCTTTGCATCGGCACGCGCTTGGGCCAGCGTGACGCCGGGTTTGAGCTTTGCATAGCCGGCATAGTCGGAATAGCCGCTGAGCCTCGCCTCATTGCGCGGCATTTTGATGGGGAGCCAGACATCGTTATTGGAATCCACGTTGTTGACCGTGACGATGGGCAGACGGAATCCCGCCGGCATCGCACCGATGACGGTATAGGAATGGCCGCTCAACCTGATCTGGCGGTCGAGAATGCCCGGGCCAAACTGCCGGAACAGACGGTTCGAAATGATCGCCACGTTTGGTCCGTCGGATGCGGTAAAGAAGCGGCCCGCGATCGGGTATGCGCCGGTGTGCGCGATCAGCGACGGCGAAACTTCTACGCCCTGGATGTGCTGCGGCCGTCCGGGAGAGGTCAGGTTGAAATCGCTGGCGAGCGAGAAATAACCGAAGGTTTCGAAACTGTGCGTCTGTTTTCGATAGGCGAGGAGATCGGCCAGGCTAAGAGCAGAAAAGTGGTGGCTGTCGTTAGTGCTGCCGCCGAAAAGCGCTACCCACCGATCCCCCTGCGAATACGGCAAGGGTTTGAGCAGCACCGCATCTACGACGGTGAAAATGGCTGTGGCACAGCCGATTCCCGTCGCCAGCGCGATGACGGCAAGAACAGCAAGCGCCTTATCGCGTTTCCAGGATCTCCAAGCTTGAGAGACCAAGGTAAGCATCTGTTAAGGATAATCGTTTGGAATTGGGCCTCAGAGATGCGGGAAGGAAGATCAGTCAGCCTCGGAATGAAGGAACGGCCCTAGCCGAGCTTTGATCTTGTTCAGCGCTGGGAGAGCAATCTCGGTAACCTCCAGCGGTTTAAAATGAATCGCCTCGTATCGCGCGTTGTATGCGTAATATTTGAGGTTGCTGTATTCTCGAAAAATCGGTTTCAGGTCGAGGTCGCGACCAATATAGCTGTCCCGAGTCGTGTGACTTCGTAGATGTGTTCCCGACAATGAAAAATATGCTTCGACGTAGTGAACCGCGGCGTAAAAGATCGCCACCAGGGCCCAGTCAATGTTCGGCTGCTTGGTCAGCTGTATTTCTGAGGCGAATGCTTCATTCCCTTTCGCCTTGGCGATGTGCTCAGCCTTGGACGGCACTTGACCTGGTATAAGCGATGCGCGCTTCGCCTTGAATCAATTCTCGAGCATCCCTTCCCATCCGCGGGATTATATTGAAGTCGAACTCCGTCTCCGGAAACGCGTCTATAAGAGCCTGTTCCTTGTCGAAGATTTCGTAGCGAATATCCAGCTTCGGATCATCGACAACAATCCAGGCCAGCAGAGCATTATCTGCGGCTTCTGTAAACACGTGGGTCACAGCGGATACCGCGCCGAGATCCTTCGCGACGGCTTTCTCGATATCGCGGCAGCCCTCAAACTGTTTGCGAAGGCTCAAATTTCCTCCCTCCCTAGTAATATCATCTTATTCCTCCAAACCCTTGTCGGCGTTTAGTTGCGACAGACGCGAAACAAATTCCTCGACGGGAACCGCGCCCTGATCGCCTTTCTTGCGGTTGCGCACCGAAACTTTCCCGGATTGCATCTCTCTATCTCCGATCACGAGCATGAACGGGATTTTTTGGAGCTGCGCATCGCGGATTTTCGCATTGATCTTGTCGTTGCGGGTGTCGAGTTCGGCGCGGAGGCCGACCGCGGCGAGCTTTTCCTGAATCCCTCGCGCGTAGTCGTTCTGGCGGTCCGCGATGGGCAGCACAATCGCCTGAACAGGCGCTAGCCAGACCGGAAAGGCGCCGCCGTATAGCTCAATCAAATACGAAATCATCCGCTCCATGGTGCTGACAATGGCGCGATGAATCATCACAGGCCGGTGCGAATGCCCGTCGGCGCCGATATAGCCGAGGTCGAACTGATTCGGCAGATGGAAGTCGATCTGGATCGTCGAGTAAGTCTCTTCGTGACCCATGACATCAGCGAGCTGAATATCGAGTTTCGGGCCATAGAAAGCCGCTTCTCCGGGAGCTTCGGTGTAACGCAGGCCGAGCGAATCCATGGCTTCGCGCAGCACGCGCTCGGCGAGTCCCCACATTTCATCGTTGGCGACGTATTTCTCTTTATTGGCTTCCCCGCGAAGCGAAAGCCGGTAACTATATTGCGTAATCCCGAGGGCGCGATAGGCTTCTTCGACCAGCTTCATTACGCCCGTAAATTCGGATTTGATCTGGTCCGGCGTGCAAAAAATATGCGCGTCGTTAAGAGTCATGCAGCGCACTCGGCTCAGCCCGCTGAGCACGCCGGAGCGCTCGTAGCGATACATCGTCCCAAGTTCCGCCAGCCGCACCGGCAAGTCGCGATAGCTGCGCATCTTCGACTTGTAAATCAGAATATGATGCGGGCAGTTCATCGGCCGCAAAACCATCTGCTCGGTTTCGAGATCCATCGGTGGAAACATATTTTCCTGATAATGTTCCCAATGGCCGGAGCGTACATACAGGTCCACCTTGGCGAGATCCGGCGTATAGACGTGCTGATATCCCGCTTGGCGCTCTTTTTCGAGAATGTACTCTTCGAGCAGCCGCCGGATGGTCGCGCCTTTGGGAAGCCAGAGCGGCAGGCCCGCACCGACGCTCTCGTTGACCGTGAACAGCTCCAGTTCCTTGCCGAGCTTGCGGTGATCGCGCTTCTTGGCCTCTTCTAGCC
>JBOGMI010000782.1:0-1251 GCA_050746645.1 Bryobacteraceae bacterium
TGTGCGTCCAGTAGATCGGAGGTGAGGTTGATGTTGTAGCTGATCTTCCGATCGCAAGCTCGTCATCGCCTGCCGGTGCAAGTCCGGTCCGGGTAGCTGTCAGGAGGCCCGGTAGCAGACTGGCGGCGTCGGGGGGAAACGCCCGGCGTCGAAGCCCAGTGTCAAAAGCCCTATAGGGGGAGCAACTGGGCGGTCCGTAGCATGAAGCGAAGCCTGCCGCGTCGTGAAATCACAAAGGGAGAGCCGAGCCGCGAACCTCACGGCGAAGGCCATGGAAGCGGTGAAGACCCTGGAGTGCAGCCGCGATGAACTCCCCGGCGTAAGGGGCTCGGAACGTCCAGATGGTGGTGACGGGAACTGGAGAGGCCCTCCCCGGCCCGATAGCTCTGCGAGAAGGCTGTCGGAGTGTCGTGCCCTATAACCGATGATCTCGGGAAGTGGGTGGCGAGCCGGGTGGGCGTCGGAGGCGGCCATAGTACTGATCGAGCCGGACGGACAACACAACCGCCGGTGAGGGAAGGGCCGCTACTTCGTCGACGCGTTTCGATGCAGGAAAGGGCAGGTGAGTGTCTTTATGGCTAGCACCGCTGAGCAGGATCGAGTCCAAGTCCTACAACGGACGCTCTACCGGGCGGCCAAGGCCGACCCCGAACGACGGTTCCACGCGCTCTATGACAAGATCTATCGCAGGGATGTCTTGGAGCGGGCGTGGGCCAACGTGCGCCAGAATGCTGGCGCAGCCGGCATCGACCGGACCACTATCGCCGACGTCGAGTCCTACGGGGTGACCCGCTTGCTCGACGAGCTGGCAGCAGAGTTGAGAGCAGGGACGTATCGTTCGCTCCCCGCGCGTCGAGTGTTCATCGACAAGCGGGGGTCAGCCGACAAGCGCCCTTTGTCGATACCTGCTGTCCGCGATCGAGTTGTGCAAGCGGCAGTGAAGATCGTCCTCGAGCCTGTGTTCGAGGCCGACTTCTTGCCGTGCAGCTTTGGGTTCCGTCCCAAACGCGGCGTGCATGACGCTCTCCAGGTGCTCATCGACGAGTCCTGGCGGGGAAGGCGGTTCGTGGTTGAAAGCGATATCGCCAACTGTTTCGAGGCGATCCCGCACGACCGGTTGGTGGCGGCGGTGGAGGAGCGGGTCTGTGACCGCCAAGTCCTCAAACTGCTGCGCGTGATGCTACGTGCGGGAGTGATGTCGGACGGGGCGGTCCAACACAGTGGCAGCGGAACCCCCCAGGGAGGAGTCGC
>JBOGMI010000783.1:0-3700 GCA_050746645.1 Bryobacteraceae bacterium
GCTCGCAGCACAAGAAACGTCGCGAAATTCGGCGCAAAGCCGGTCGCCACTTCAATAATCGAGTAGAAAACCAGATCCAGCATCAGCGGCAGCCGCCTCCCGTAACGATCGGCGATCAAGCCGAACACAAACGCGCCCACGGGCCGAAACGCCAGCGTCAGCCACAGCGCCACCGCCACTTCCGCATCGCTCTGATGAAACTCCTTGCCGATCGCCGTCAGACAGAAAACGACGAGGAAAAAATCGAATGCATCCAGCGTCCAGCCGAGAAAGCTGGCGATGAGCGCCGACCACTGATCTCTGGCGCCTGCCGTCTTCTCCAACTCAGGCACTCTGCCGCCCGCTCGCGGATGCATTCGGTTCCCAAAGGCTTTCCGCTGCGCCCAGCACACGGTTCACCCAGCGGCTCCAGACAAAAAACGCGTCGCTCAGCCGGTTCAAGTAGGCCAGCGCCTCGCCTGGAATTTCCTGCTCCTCGGCCAGTTTCACCAATAACCGTTCGGCCCGGCGGCAAACGGTCCGGCAGACGTGCAGTTCCGCCTCCAGCCGGCTCCCTCCCGCCAGCACGAACGACCGCAGCGGCTCCAGCTCCGCATTCGCGCGATCCATCTCCTGCTCCAGCGCGTCAATTTCCGCTTGCGTCACGCGCGGCTGTTTCGGATGAACATCCTCGGGCAAGGTCGCCAAAATCGAACCCAAATTGAACAGTTCGTTCTGGATTCGCTTTAGTTTCGCCTCGAACGGAGCGAGCAATTGGGTTCGAACGGCAAAATCGCGTGTACTCACGCGCGCCGCGCCTACGAACGCGTTCAGCTCGTCCAGCGTGCCGTAACATTCGATCCTCGCGTCGTCTTTCCGCACTCGCTGGCCGCCCACCAGCCGCGTTTCACCGGCATCGCCGGCGCGCGTATAGATCCGGTTCAACGCCAGCCGCGGTTCGTGAAAAACTTGGTTATCCATAAGTGCTTTCTTCGAGTCAATCACAACCGTTGCAAAAATTTTTCCGAGCCTCTGCGCTTTGCCAGCGCCGCCTGCGCGCTCGCCCTGGTCCGCTGCATGTTATTTTTCCGGCATGAAAGACGGAAAACAAAAGCGATCTGTCGCCAAGCCGCTTCTGAAGGGCTTGGTAGACCGTAAAAAGAACAATTCGAAAATCACAAAACCATCCATCGGGTCGAAACCGCTCAGATCTGCCGCTCTCTATCAGGACGCAGGCGGCGGCTACAACCCCGATTTCACCTTTCCACAAGAATAACGGTGGGCGGTGGGGCGGACCATCGTTTTTTGTCGTCTGCCTTCATCCGCTACACTGATTCCTTCGGAGTGCCAAACCACACCAGTTATCGCGACGCGGGCGTCGATATCGACGAGGCAGAGCGCGCCGTCGCGCGCATCAAACGCTACGCTCCCCAAACTTTCAACGCGCAGGTCTTGACCTCCATCGGAAGCTTCGGCGCGGGCTTTTCGCTGAAGGGCTGGCGCGATCCGGTGCTGGTCAGTTCGGCCGACGGTGTCGGCACCAAGCTGAAAATCGCGTTCGCCACCGGCCGCCACGACACCATCGGCGAAGACCTGGTGAACCATTGCGTCAACGACATCGCGGTTCAAGGCGCAAGGCCTCTCTTCTTTCTCGATTACTTCTCCACGGGCAAGCTCGACGCACATGTCTGCGCAAACGTGGTTTCGGGAATCGCCCGCGGCTGCAAAAAGAACGGCTGCGCGCTTATCGGCGGCGAAACCGCCGAAATGCCCGGCCTCTACACGCCCGGCGAATACGACCTCGCTGGCTTCATCGTCGGCGCGGTCGAGCGCAAGCAAATGATCACCGGCGCCGCCGTCCAGCCCGGCGACCTGCTACTCGGTCTGCCTTCCCAGGGTCTCCATACCAACGGTTATTCGCTTGCCCGCAAGCTATTGTTCGAAACCGGCAAGCATAGTCTGGAGGCGCAGGTACCCGAACTCGCCGGAACCCTTGCCGACGAACTGCTCAAAATCCATCGCTCCTATCTCAAGCCAATCCAGGCCCTCCATGCGGCGAAATTGCTCAAAGCCGCCGCGCACATCACCGGCGGCGGCCTTACTGACAACGTGCCGCGCGTGCTGCCCAAAAACTGCGCGGTCGAAATCGATCTGCGCTCCTGGCCGCCGCAGCCGATTTTCGAACTGCTGCGCCGCCTGGGCGATCTCGAAGACGACGATTTTCGCCGGACCTTCAACCTCGGCGTCGGCATAGTGCTCATTGTGTCCGCACGCAAAATTGGGTTTGTTCGGCAAATTCTCAGGAAACTGCGTGAACCCTTCTACGAAATCGGCCGGGTCGTTCCTGCCAGGCCTCGCCGTCCGAGGGTGATGTATCTGTGAAGCCGCGGCTCGGTATTTTGCTTTCCGGCCGCGGTTCGAATTTCGAAGCCATCGCCCGTAATGTGCAGGAAGGAAAGCTCGATTGCGAAATTGGCTTTGTTTTTTCAAATAAGCCGAACGCGCCCGGTCTTGCCCGCGCCCGCGAGCTTGGCCTGCCCTGCGGCTCCATCGATTCGGCCGGCCAGGAGCGCACCGCCTTCGACGCCCAGGCCGTCGAACTGCTCCGCCGGCAGCGGGTCGATCTGATCTGTCTGGCCGGCTATATGCGGCTGCTGAGCGGGGAGTTCGTCCGCGCATTCGCCGGACGCATTCTCAACATTCACCCCTCGCTCTTGCCGGCTTTCCCCGGGCTGGACGCGCAGTATCAGGCGCTCGTCCACGGCGTCAAATTCACCGGCTGCACCGTTCACTTTGTTGATGAAAACCTGGACAGCGGGCCGATTCTGCTGCAATCCGCGGTACCGGTGCTCGACGGCGACACCGTCGAAACGCTCTCGGCGCGGATTCTCGCGGAGGAGCACAAAATTTACTCGGAAGCGATCGCCTGGGTCCTCGCCGGCAATTATCGCGTCGAAGGCAGGCGAGTCCTCCGCACCTGAGGCCGCTAAGCTAACTAACTAACTAACTCACTTTCATCGCCAGCAGCGTCATGTCGTCGTGCTGCGGCGCGGCGCCCGTAAAGGCGTCGGCGGCACGGAAGATTTCGGCAATGATCTCGGCGGCGTTTTCTTCGCGTGCCGATTCGAGAGCGGCGATCATGCGCTCTTCACCCCATTCTTCGTCCGCGACCGTCATGGCTTCGCTGATTCCGTCGGTGTAGGCAAGGAACGTGTCGCCCGGCGTGAGCGTGAGAGAGCCTTGAACATAGGGAACACTTGGAAGAAGCCCGACCACCGGGCCGCCGGTTTCCAGGCGGATCACTTCAGCGGCTCGTAGCAGCACCGGCGCATTGTGGCCGGCGTTGACGTAATGCATCTCGCACGAAGAGCCGTCGTACACAGCAAAGAAAAACGTCGCGTAACGGTTGTTGGCGGAGGCTTCGTAAACCAGCCGGTTTACTTTCTGCATCAGCGCAGCAAGATCGTCCGACCCGTAAAGCGTCATGCCGCGCAAGGAGGCACGCAGACTGGCCATCAGCAGAGCCGCCGAAATCCCTTTGCCGGAAATATCTCCGATCGCAAGGCCGAGGCGCCCGTTTTCGAGCTCGATGAAATCGTAATAGTCGCCGCCAACGCTTTGCGCCGGGCGGCAATAGCCGGCAAGATCGAGTCCCTTGACTTGCGGAATGCGCTGCGGAAACAGCCGTTCCTGCACCTCGCGCGCGATCTCGATTTCGCGG
>JBOGMI010000784.1:0-6816 GCA_050746645.1 Bryobacteraceae bacterium
AGGGTTGACGAACACGGGCGCCGTGTACGTCGAATATGGCGGCACACTCACGACGGACGGCACATTCACAAACAGCGGATCCGGAAGCTACTTCGAAGTCGGTATTTATGGCGCCGCGAACGCGACGGTAAACGCGCTCAGCCTAGCCGGCGTTGTCCGAATCGATCAGGGCTCAACCCTGAACATCACTGGCGGCGGATCGGGCGTGACAGACGTTGCCTCGAATACGACGCTCAGACAGGACGGAACCTTCGAGGTGTCGGGCAGCGCGAATGCACTGGCGAACCTGGCCACGGTGGAAGGCACGCTGGAGCTGGGCGATCAGCAAACAACGACGATAGCTTCTCTGACCAACTCGGGCATTGTCGACGTGGGCGACTGCGGCAGCGGCTCGGGCTGCAGCGGCACTACGCTGCACACGACGGGCGATGTGACGAATAGCGGCAATCTGTATGTGGAAAATGGCGGCACACTCACGACGGATGGCACATTCACCAACGCGGCCTCAGGCCATTTCGAAGTCGGTGCTTTTGGCGCGGCGGCGAGCACAATTCACGCGTTAAACAACTCCGGAAGCGTCCAGGTGGATGCGAGCTCTACCTTGAGCGCCTCGAATTTCACCAATAATCCCGGCGCGACAGTCACTCTGGAAGCGGCGAGCGGCGGGCATCCAGGCGGAGTCCTCGATCCTTTGACGTATACCAGCGGCGGAGTCACCACCGTCGGCGCCGGCTCTACGCTCGATGTGGGATCGGGCACTCCTGGCGTCACCGGCTACGATCAAACCTCGGACGGCACGTTGCAGGAAGAGATCTTCGGGCTACCCAGCGCCAACTGCACCGGCAGCGCCGGCGATTGCGGCATCATCAACGTGACCGGCGATGTCACCCTCAGCGGCACGCTCGATCCGATCCTCGAGAACGGCTTCGATCCGATGAACGGCGACAGCTTCCTCTTCATGACTTTCACCGGAGCTTTGAATGGGGCGTTCTCTTCGATCGCAGATCAGATTTTCGGTAACAATACTCAGCAGTGGAATGTCACGTACGGCAACGGCTTTGTGGAATTGACCGCTAACGCGTATACGCCTGCTCCGCCATCGGCCGTGCCGGAGCCGCGGTCGATTCTGCTATTCGGCCTGGGGTTGATCGCTCTGGGCGTAGGAACGAGACTCCGCAAGCGGAATAGGAGGAGCATATGATCGCCGAGACAAGAGTCGCGGCGGAAAGAATCATGGCCAGCCAATTAATGCCGGGTCAGGTGAGCACGAAGCGGGAAAAAACGAGAGCGCTGGGAGGACGCTCTCTTCCCGTTCTTCTTGCCTGCCTCATTGTGGTGGTGGCGGTTGGATTTTTCGCTCTTTGGAAGAGCGGAAATTCGACTGTTACGTTTCCGACGCCGTACCAGGCGGTTCTGCTCGCGAACGGCTCGGTCTATTACGGCCAACTGCACGGCTACGGCTCGGCGGATCCGGTGCTGACGAATGTCTTTTATATCGTCCACCGCGCCGATCCCAAAACCAAGCAGGTTTCGAACGTACTTACCAAGCTCGGTAGCGAATTGCATCAGCCCGATCGGATGTATCTGCAGCCCCGCTCCATCATTTTCGTTGAGACGGTGGGAACGCATTCTAAAGTTGCGGAGCTGATATCGGAATCCAACGGCAAATAGTTTTTCTTTCCTCCTCAATCACTCGAAGGCGCACATCTCTGCCAGGTGTGCGCCGTCTTTTTCGCCAGGGTGGCCAAGCCGAGCCGGAAGCGTAAGCGACCTTGTACGCCGGGAATGCTCGCTTTCCGATGAGAGCCACGGTAAGCATCGGGCACCCAGTTGGTGTGCCTGCCGTAGCTTATCTGTTGACCTTCTCCACCTATGGCACACATCTTCCCGGATCCGAAAAGGGATGGGTGGATGCTCAGCATTGCATTCCTGGCAGCCCCATGCTCCCTCACAATCCCAAGCGGGAGGCTTACTGGCGTTCCCGTTTGCATAAGCCTCCTTGGATACTGGACCGGGATGCCCGCCTCATCGCACTGCGGGCGATCCTTGAGGTTTGCCGGTATCGTGAATGGATGCCGTATGCGATACACGTCCGCAGCAGCCATGTTCACGCCGTGATCGGCGGAACGGTCAAGCCAGAGCGCATGCTTTCTGACTTTAAGGCTTATGCCACGCGCGCGCTACGATCCGCCGGTGGGTTTTCCGAACGGCGCCGCTACTGGGCCGATCACGGCAGCACCCGTTATCTTTGGAACCAAGCCACCTTGAACACAGCGATCGATTATGTGCTGGAGGGCCAGGGTGCCAGAATGGCTTGTTACCCGGACGCGAGGGAGCCAGCAGCGACCGGCAATTACTGAATCAACCCCATGGCCATGAATGCCGAAACCGAGCCGGAAGCGTAAGCGCCCTTGCATGTTCGAGAATGCTCCGTTTCCCCATGGCCATAAATGCCGAAACCGAGCCGGAAGCGTAAGCGCCCTTGTATGTTCGGGAATGCTCCGTTTCCGTATGGCCATGAATGCCGAAACCGAGATGGAAGCGTAAGCGCCCTTGTATATTCGGGAATGCTCCGTTTCCGTTAAAAACTCAGGTGCAGCCCGCCCACCGCCCAGCGGCCGGGCGTCGGAAAACCTTCGTCGAAGAAGTGTTGGCCGAGGGCGTTGGAAACACGCACATACATACGCACCGAAACGCGCTCGTTCACGGGAATCGTATATCCGCCCGAAATGCCGAGCAGCCGGGGGCCATCGAAACGATACGCGTAGCCTTCGAGGCCGTAGAGCGGATAGAGATAGCTGCTGCCCGCTTTGAAATCGGCCGCGACGTCGATGCGGCTGCCGAACTGCTGGGTAGCCACCAGCGTAAACATTTGTGGCATAATTCCCGGCCGCTGGAGCGGATCAAAGGTGGTTCCGGTGTAGTATTCCGAAACCCGGTCTTTGGGGTTTGTATAGGTATAAGACGCGGAGACGGTGGTTTGGCGGGCGGGGTGGAGCTCCGCGCTGATCTCAACGCCGCGCGAGATACCGCCGCCGGTGTTGTAGTATCCTCCGGTGCGACCGTATTGGTCCACATAGCCGGGAGGAAAGCTCAGATACCCAATCACCTGCTGAAGTTCCGAATAAAAATAGGTGCCGCTTAGACGCAGACGGGTGTTCAAGAAATATTGATCGAATCCGAAATCACCGGAGACGGCGCGCTCGGGCGCAAGGTTGGGATCTCCGATAGGGAAGTAAATGCCCCCAAAAAAGTAACCGCCGAAGCGTTCGTAAATCGAAGGCATACGGAAGCTGTTCCCCACATGCGCGCGCAGTTTGGTCGCGCTGGCCTTAAAGAAATAGGCGATGGAGGCATCGCCTGTGTAGGCGGCGGGAGGCGAAGGCAATGGAATGTTTGCATAAGGAGAAGCCGCGCCGGTAAGCGCGGGTTGCGCCAGAATATCTTGCGTGTAGCGGCCCGAGAGAAGGATTTCCAGGCGGTTGCGCAAGAACCGAAGCTGATCCTGCGCGAATACGGCGTTGCTTTGTTGCGTATCGCCGGTGCTGGTGTAAACGCGAGCGGATGGGTTTGGATTTTGATCGGAGGCTACTTGGAGATAGCGCTCGCGCTCGAATTCATAACCGGCTGTGATCGTCTGATGCGCGCCCGGCAGATAATCGGCGCGAGCCTGCAACGTATCGATCCGGCCGGAATAGCGGCTGGAGGTATTAAAAACCGGCTGAAACTCATAAGGCGTGCTGGGGCCGCCCGGTCCGTCCGTATTGTCGCGGCTAGCATCGACCAAGTTATAGGCAATGCGATAGGAAAGACGCGGATTGATTTGCTGGCGGAAACGAAACACCGAATCGAGGAAATGGGAATACCGCGCGCTATCGGGATTGCCAAGCGAGGGAATGTAAGTGGTGAGACCGGCCGGAGTAATGCCGGTAACGACGGCCGATTCGAGCGGATAGGGATCGAGATTTTGCTGCTGATACCCGGTATTGGCGAAAACATCGGCCCCGATCCGGATAGCGGGCGTGAGCAGGTACGATAGGGCGCCTTTGCCGGTCCAGTCGCGCACGGGGCCGGCATCGGCGGCTCCCCGGCTGACGTTGAGATGCGAAACGCCCGCCGAATACAGCAGCCGGTTGTCGAGCGCACCGCCGGCGAAATCCGCCAGGCCCCGAGCGAGACCGAGGCCGCCGCCTTGCGCGTCCAGATCGCCATGGAAGCGGCCGCCCCCGGGATTGGTGATCACATTGACCGTCCCCGCCATGGCATTGGTTCCGTAGAGCGACGAACCCGATCCTTGCAACACTTCGATGCGCGAAGAATCGACCAGCATCAAACTTCCAAGATAGGCAGTCGCATCGCCCTCGGGGCTGGTGGGATCGCGAAAGCGGAAGCCGTCGAACAAGACCGCCGTATCGTAGGAGCGCATGCCGCGAATCTCGATGCTGGAATAAGTTCCCGGCCCGCCGAGAGTGGTCACGCGCACTCCGGGCAGATAGCGCAGCGCTCCGGCGACGGAAAAGATGCCGCGCTTTTCCGCATCGTTCGCATTCACGATGGCGAGCTGTTTGGAAACACGGTCCACCGATTCGGGCAGGCTGGCGGCGGTAACGCTGACCTGCGCCTGCACCGCCGAGACCAGAAGTTCCAGAGTGACTTGCCGGTTTTCGCCTGGCGATAACGATACATCTTGCGGCCGCGCAATGGTCAAGCCAGGAGCGGAAGCCGCGAGCAGATAGTTTCCCGGCGTGAGATCGTTGAATTGAAAATGACCGGCTGAATTACTGTTTGTTGTCGAGACCACCGAACTGGCAAGCAGCCGCAAAGTTACTCTTGCACCGGTAACCGCGGCGCCGGAACTGTCTTTTGTGGTTCCGGAAATGACAGCCGATTCGGCGTTTAGTAAAGAGACTGCGGCAACCAGCAGCGCAGTGCGAAGAACACAAAGAACCATCGTCAGCCCTCCCGCGAGGCGGCAAAACATCCGCTCCTTTTTGGAGCAGGCTGCGGCAGGTCTTCGGACTTACAGGCGGGCGGTTTCCAAAACCGCGGTCCTACTGGCCCGGCTTCCCGCCTCGGATGAGAGGCAGTGCTTGAATGGGCGTTCGTTCCTGCTTACCGCTGCGGGGCAGTCCTGGATTTACACCAGGTTCCCTCTTGAATACGCCGGCTTTTCATCTGCTCCCTTGCGGTCGCGGTTCTGAAGCCGTTGTATACCGTCAGCTATAACCAGAGTAGACGATCCGGAACAGGTTTGCAACAAGATTCGTCAGGCGTACGATCAGCTCAGCCGTTTCTCAGGATCGCGACGAGATGCTCAACCACTTCACTGAGCTTCGCTCCGGATATCTTCCCGGCACGATACGCGATGATCGCTGCATCGGCGGTGAATAATCGGTTCGGGCGGATTCTGCTGCTCTGGTTGAGGCCCCCCGCAGTGAAATCCGCGCTGTCGAGCGTTACGGAATAAGCATCGGACCGGGCCTGGCTCGTGATTTGGCAAAGAATTACGTCGTCGCCTCGAAGCGCCGCAAGTATCAGCGCAGGTCTCCGTTTGGCTTGGCTGAGATCCGAAAAGGGGAAATTGAGGACTACGACATCGCCTCTTACAAGCTGGCCCAGGCCGCGTCCTCCTCCGGCGTGAGCCAATCCTTCACAAGTGCGGACTCGGCCCCCAACATTGGTACTGCCGCTTCTGTATGCGCTTCTCTGAGCGCACGCAAAAATGCCATTAATATATCGAGGTCCCGCTCGGGCAGTTGTTCCAGCTCGCGCACGATGGCTTCTTGTTTGCTCATCTAGTCCCCGCGCTGACTACACAGTCATACCGGAGCGACTTCGATTTCAACGCCCATGCTCACGCAGGCGCCTTTGACTTGCTCGACTGCGGCTTCGAGCGTAAAGCAGTTGAGGTCGGGCATTTTGATCTTGGCGATTTCTTCGAGCTGCGCCGGAGTGATCTTGCCGACCTTGTTCTTATTCGGCTCGGCGGAGCCTTTCGCCAGGCTCAGGCTGCGCTTGATGAGAACGGCAGCCGGCGGCGTTTTGGTGATGAAGCTGAAAGAACGGTCGGAATAAATCGTGATCACGACCGGAATGATCAGCCCTTCCTGGTCCTTTGCCGACGTTTTCGCATTGAACGCCTTGCAGAATTCCATAATGTTGACGCCCTGCGGACCCAGAGCCGTGCCCACGGGCGGAGCCGGAGTGGCCTTGCCCGCCGGAATTTGCAGTTTTACCGAACCTGTGACTCTTTTTGCCATTGCTTTAGATCTTTTCCACTTGTAAGAAATCCAATTCCACCGGAGTCGAGCGGCCGAAGATGGTGACCATCACGCGCAGTGTGCTGCGATCCGTATTGACTTCATCGACACGCCCGGAAAAATTGGTGAAGGGGCCGTCGACGATCTTCACCGATTCGCCCTTCTCGAACTTCATCTTGGGCCGCGGCCGTTCCTGGCTGGAAGCCTGGCGGTAGAGCACGGAGTTGACCTCGTCGGCGGTCAACGGAACCGGCTTGGTGCCGCCGCCAACAAATCCGGTCACGCGCGGCGTGGCTTTCACCGCATGCCAAAGCTCGTCGTCCATCTCCATCTCGACCAGCACATAGCCGGGGTAGAGCAGGCGCTTGCTGGTGACTTTCTTGCCATTGCGCAGCTCGATCACTTCCTCGGTCGGAATGAGGAGCTGTCCAATCCGCTCCGCGAAGCCGTAAGCTTGCGCGCGGGTGCGGAGGGAATCGGCGACCTTCTGCTCGAACCCGGAGTAGGCGTGAATGATGTACCAGCTTTTCGGCGGCCCGGCGGGCGCTTCGGGACC
>JBOGMI010000785.1:0-3445 GCA_050746645.1 Bryobacteraceae bacterium
GCAGTTGCGATACGGCCTTCGCCTGTCCGCATGCGGTTCAGATCGAAAGCGAAAGATTGATCGGCGCGATCGGAGACGGCCCGGATGGCGGCAAAGGGCAGGCCCGCGCGCAGTGCCCGCGAGGCGATGCCGGAGGACTCCATATCGACGGCGATGGCGCCGCGCCGGGAAAGCTGCTGCTTTTCCACCGCGGAAACGGCGATGCGGTCTTGCGAAACGATGGGCCCGGATACGAATTCCGCCTCCGATTGGGCGGCCGCACAGGCGAAGGTTTCGTTTGATTTCGCATCCAGCACTTCGGTCGCCACGACAATTTGAGATTCGCGCAATTGCGGATCGAGGGCGCCGCAATAGCCGGTGCTGACCACCGCTTCCAACCGCGAGGCGGAAAGCTCGGCCATGCTTACGGCGCGGATCGCGATTTCCACCGCATGTGCGGCCAGCTTCGGTCCCGCACCATTGGCGGCCAGCATCACGCGGCGGTTCTCCCAACTGCCTTCGAAAGCATAATCGATGGGCCACTTCAATCTGCGCAACCCGGTGAGCAGCGCAGCAAAGAACTCCAGTTCGCGAGATTCGGAGGCAACGTAGAGGATGGCCATAAAGAAGCTATTAGCTTTTAGCAATTAGCGTTTAGCTTTGAGCCCTCCAGGATTTGAGCGTCGAGACGAGTCTCGACGCGGCACGCAAAGTGCGTGCGCCACAAGCTGACTGCTGATCGCTAATCATGAGCAATATCCGTTGTTACGAAACCACGCGACCGCACGTTCCAGCGCCGGACTGACCGGGCCGGGAGCATAGCCAAGTTCGCGTGAAGCCTTTTCATGTGCTACAAACATTTTCTTACGCGCCATGCGGACGGCGTCAAGCGGGGCTCGCGGCGGACGACCGGTGAAGCCCGCCCAAGCCGTGCTGGCGGCCCCGGCCGCATAGGCCACGGCATAGGGAATCCTGAGCGAAGGGGCCGGTTTGCCGAGGATCGCCGCCAGGCGCGACAGGATTTGCTCCAGAGTGAGATTTTCGCACCCGAGGATATAGCGCTCGCCCTCGCGGCCGTGTTCGGCGGCCAGCAAATGCCCCGCGGCGACATCGCGCACGTCAACGAGGTTCAGACCGGTATCGACAAAGCCCGGTATTTTCCCGAGCATAAAATCGACGATGATTTGCCCGGTCGGCGTGGGCTTCCGATCGCGGTCGCCAATGGGTGCCGTGGGATTCACGATGACGACCGGCAAGCCCTGGCGCGCCTTTTCCAGAACAGCTTGTTCGGCCAGCCATTTCGAGCGCTTGTAGTCGCCGGTCATGTCCTCAATCGATACCGGCGTGTTTTCGTCTCCCAGCGCATGCTTCGGCATCCCGATACAACCGACGGTGCTGGTGTAAACGATCCGCCGCACTCCAGCATGGGCGGCGGCTTCGAGCACGTTACAGGTGCCATCCACGTTCGATCGATATAACTCATCCGGATGTTTCGACCAGAGGCGGTAATCGGCGGCGACATGGAAGACCGAATCGCAGCCGGAAACGGCTCGAGCAAGCGAATCCGGATCGCGGAGATCGCCGGAAACGCATTCGACGTCCAGTTCGCGGATTTGGCTCGACGGACGGCAAAGCGCGCGCACGCGATCTCCCTTCATCAGCAGGAGATTCGCAACATGCCAGCCAACAAAGCCGCTGGCCCCGGTAACAAGTATCAGAGACAAGTTGAAAGCCCTTGGAGGGCGGGCTTTAGCCCGCTCGGAGCTTCAGCTCCGTTTGTCCGTAGCCGAGCGGCAGGGCTGAAGCCCGCCCTCCTCGTAATCTCCTAACGGAAAGCCCAGCTCATCAGCTTAAGAGTGTCGGCAAGTCTTGAATTGATGCCGAGCGCCGCCGACGGTTCGTAGCCGCAATGGACCATGCAATGCTCGCAGCGCGGATCGTTGCCTTCGCCGTAATGATTCCATTGCGTCTTGGTCATCAGCTCTTCAAAAGTGTCGTAGTGCGCATCGGTGATCAGGTAACACGGGCCTTTCCAGCCTTTCACGTTGTAAGTCGGATTGCCCCACGCTGTGCAGGGAAGCTTGCGGTCACCTTTGAGAAAGTCGAGGTAAGTCGGCGTATTATTGATGCGGTAACGCTTCGCCAGACGGTCGATATCGCTGAATTTTTCTATAACGTCGTCGCGCGTCATAAAAATTTCGCGCTGGTTCACCGCCGAATATCCGTAAGCGGGCGAAATCAGGAAACCATCCACGTCGAGAGTTTCGAGAAACGCAAACAGTTCCTCGATCTCCTTCATGTCGGTCTCTTTATAGACGGTCGTGTTGGTGCAGACTTTGAACCCGTGCGCCTTGGCAACCTTGATGGCCTCGATAGCTTCTTTGAAAACGCCATCGCGCTCGACGCAGAGGTCGTGGGTTTTCTCCATGCCGTCGAGATGCACGTTGAAGAAGAATTTTGAATCCGCCTTGAATTCCTTGTACTTCTTGCGGATGAACATGCCGTTGGTGCAGAGAATGATGTGCTTACCGCGGGCGAGGATTTCGGAAGTCAAGCGGCCGATTTCGGGGTAGAGCATCGGTTCGCCGCCGCAGATGGAGACCGTGGGCGCGCCACACTCGTCCACGGCACGCAAGCATTGCTCCACCGAGAGACGTTCCCGGATGGTGCTCTCATATTCGCGAATACGGCCGCAGCCGGTACAGGTCAAGTTACAGGCATGCAGCGGCTCCAGCATCAATACCAGCGGAAAGCGCTTTTTGATCAGCGGATGCTCGAATGCCGGCTGATCGCCGGTCCGCGTATGCATGATGATCTTGAACGGGTTCGCGGAATCGTCTGTCTCAGTCACTGTCTTCTGCCATGCGGGCGGAGGGCTGAGCTTGTTTTTCGCGATGTAAGCTCCCATCCCCACTGTCATCGATAACGGAAATCTCATAAAGAACCCCTCTCGGCAAAATGCACTATAGATCGTCGCGCGCCGCCGCGCATTTCCGCAAAACGGAGAGCGCAAGCAGCGGAAACGTGTTGCGGTAATCGGTATAGGCCAAATAAAATACGCGCGGGAAACCGGTCCCGGTGCAAAACTCCTCCTGCCAGGTTCCGTCGCCGCGCTGGGATTGCACTAAATATTCGACGCCGTTGTACAGACTTTCGCTTCGCAAATCGCCGCCCGCCAGCAGCGCCAAAATCGCCCAGGCGGTTTGCGAAGGCGTGCTCTCACCGCGCACATACCGGCTTTCGTCGTAACTGGCGCAGCTTTCGCCCCAACCGCCGTCGCGATTCTGATAGGCGCGAATAAATTCGAGGGCGCGCTGCAGGAAGGGCTCGTTTTCGTCAACGCCCGCCGCGCGCAGGCCGCGCATGGCCAAAAATGTACCGTAGATATACGCGACGCCCCAGCGGCCGTACCAGCTTCCATCCTGCTCCTGTTTCCGCAGCAGGTATTCGGCGCCGCGCCGGATCG
>JBOGMI010000786.1:0-3463 GCA_050746645.1 Bryobacteraceae bacterium
TCGGCGATCCAGGATTGCAGGCGCGAGCGGCTGTATTCCGGCAAACACTCATGAAGAAAGGCGTCCAGCCGTTTACCGGCGCCGGAGGCGGCGCTAATCTCTGAGTTCGACAATGGTGGCGCCCGAACCTCCTTCCGCGGCTTCGGCCGGATAGAAGCGGCCGACGTGCGGATTGTTTGCGAGATGCTCGCTCACCGCGCGCTTCAGAATCCCCATGCCGTGACCGTGGACGATGCGCACGCGGCTGAGCGCGGCGACGACAGCCGAATCGAGGAATTTATCCACCCGCTCGATGGCTTCTTCGGCATGCTGTCCAATCAAATTGATTTCCGCGGAGCTATCGAGCGGCGGGCCGGATACGAGGCGCACGTTTTCGGGCAGGCGCGCGGCGGCCGGAACTACTTCGGCGACATCTTCCGGCGCAACCTGCATTCTGAGGTTTCCGGCCTCGACTTCGAGCAGGCCGTTTTTCAGCAACCGGCGTACGGTGGCGATCTCTCGAACATCTTTCAAGCGGACACGAGATCCTTCTTTTACAGGCGGGCACGCGGCGGCGGGCTCGGGAGCAACAACCCGAGCCGCTTCTTCGCGAAATTCACGGCGGGTGCGAGAGACGACGCGCTCGGCCGTTTTCGTGCTTCCGGAGGACGCGGAGATGCGATCGAGAGCGTTTTGCGCGCGAGCCTGGAAATCGGCGAGAACAGATTCCGTTTTGCGCTCCCATTCGCGGCGGCGGCGGTCTTCCTCGCGGGCGGCTTCATTTTCCAGCTCGCGGCGGCGCGCTTCGAGTTCGCGCTGGGCCTCTTCGAGCTGCCGCTCCCGGCGCGTATTCTCTTCCGCCTGCCGCTCTAAGCCGGTGAGCAAATTTTGAAAATCGGCTTGCATGCGCGGCAGGACTTCGCGCGCGTGAGCGAGCACGGAGGCGGGCAATTCGAGCCGCGCGGCGATATCGAGACCGGCCGATTTTCCGGGTATGCCCAGGCGCAGTTCATAAGTAGGCTGAAGCGTGGCGTCGTCGAAGCCCATCGAGGCGTTGCGCACGCCGGGGGTCCCGGAGCCATAAACCTTTAGCGGCAGCAGATGGGTGGAAGCGAGACAGAAGGCGCCGGAGTTGCGGAACCCATCGAGAATGGCGACGCCCAGCGCGCCGCCGTCTTCGGGATCGGTCGCGCCGCCGAGTTCGTCGAGCAGCACCAGGCTCTGAGGCGTGACGCGCGCAAGCATGTCCTTAATGTGCAGCAGATGGCCGGAAAACGTGCTCAGGCTTTCGGCGATGGATTGGGTGTCGCCGATATCGGCGAGCACATCGTCGAGCAGCGGAAATTCGGCCTCGGAACAGGGCACCGGAAGCGCGGCGTGCGCCATGAGCGCGAGCAGGCCGGCGGTCTTGAGTGCGACGGTCTTGCCGCCGGTGTTGGGGCCGCTGATGAGCAGGCAGCGATGCTCTTCGTCCAGCTCGAACGAAAGTGGAACGACCGGCTTGCGCTGTTTGCGCAGCACGGCTTCGAGCAAGGGATGACGCGCTTCGCGCAGGAGAAAGCGGCGGCTTGAGGTGTCGAAATGCGGAATGACAGCGTTGTAAGCGGCGGCAAAGGCGGCTTTGGCGAAGAGGCAATCGAGTTCGGCGAGCGTCTCGGCGGAGGCGGCGATTTCGGGCGCGTGCTCGCGAAGCGCTTCGGTGATTTCGCGCAGAATCCGGTCAACCTCGCGCAGTTCGTCTTCGCGCAACTCGACCAAACGATTGTTGAGCGCGATGGTTTCGAGCGGCTCGACAAAGAGCGTGCGGCCGGTTCCGCTGGCGCCGTGGATGACGCCATCGACGCGGCCCTTATGGCCTGAGACGATGGGGACGACGTAACGGTCTTCGCGGATGGTGACGAAATCCTGCTGCAGCGTGCCGTCGGCGCGATGAGCACGAAGAAAGCGCTCGAGCGATTCTTGAATCGATTTCTGCTGGCGGCCGATTTCGCGGCGGATGCGCGCGAGCGCCGGGCTGGCATCGTCCGAGAGGCTTCCGTCGGGAAGAAAGACGCGCTCGAAGCGCCGGGCAAGGTCGCGGAGATCCGCGAGTTGCCGCGCCAGGCGGGCGAGGCGCGGATAGCGTTCGGCGACCGACAGCAGAGCCGCGCGATATTCACCGGCAATCGCGAGCGAATGGAACAGATCGAGAATCTGCGAGCCGGTCAAGGCGGCGCCTTCGATTTGCAGCACGCCGAGCGGCCCTTCAAGATCGCGAAGCTGGTCAAAGCGCAGGCGGATGGGGGCGCCGCGGCCGGTTTGCTGGGTGCCGGAGAGTTCGGCGTTATAGGCGATCGCCTCGCCCGCATCGGCAAGAGCGTTATCAAGCACTGCGCGGTCCTGGTACGGCTCAAGTCCCTGAATCAGTGCACAGCCGGCAGAGCTGCCGGCATACCTGGCAATCAGGGCTTTGAGGTCGCCGAATTGAAGGACTTCGCTACCGCGGCTCATACTGTTGAGGCAAATGGCATTGATTTATGGGTCGACCCACGGTATCATACCAACATGAATACCCGTCTGGTGATCGATAAAGCGGGCCGTGTGGTCATCCCGAAGCCATTGAGGGAGGAACTGCATTTGGAGGCGGGTGATGCCTTGGAAATGGAAAGTGTCGGCGAGCAGATTACGCTGCGCCCGGTGCGGGGCACAGGACCGCTCAGGAAAGAACAGGGCGTTTGGGTGTTCCACAGCGGACAGCCCCTGTCTGCCTCCACCACCGACGAAGTGCTGGAACAGATTCGCGAAGAACGTGACCTGGCCAATCTCGGCAAGAGCGCATGAAGGGGTTCTTCGATACCTCCGTGCTGGTGCCCGTATTCTATGGCAGCCATATTCATCATCAAGCAAGCCTCGACCGCTTCGTTCGGTACGACAAAAGTAGCGGCTGCTGCGGAGCACACAGCCTAGTCGAAGTGTATGCCACGCTGACTCGAATGCCAGGCAAGCATCGCATCAGCAGCGAGCAGGCGATGCTGTTCATCGGCAATATCCGCGAGCGGCTTAAGATTATCGCCCTCAGCGAACAGGAATATGACGATGCTTTGGCGGAATCCGCCGCTCGCGGCATTGTCGGCGGCGTAGTCTACGATGCCATGCTGGCACGCTGCGCCCTCAATGCGAAAGCGGAAACGATCTACTCGTGGAACGTGCGGCACTATTCGCAATGCGGCCCGGAGGTCGTCAGCCGTTTAAAGACACCGTGATTTGCTTTTCCGCTACTCGCCGGGCCGGGTGACGAAGGAACGCGTAGCGCAATTCGAAGTGCGGCAGGATTCGATCACTTCGCGCGTGCCTACGGTGATCGGCAAGTTAGCGAGCGCATCGATGTCGAACCATTCGGCGCGGCTCGAATCGCTTCCGGCGCGCAGTTCCCCGCCCGTGACCGTGCAATAAAAATCGATCAGCACGTAATGATATTCGCAGGCGCCCGAGGCGTCCGGCATCA
>JBOGMI010000787.1:0-2829 GCA_050746645.1 Bryobacteraceae bacterium
GGGGCACCAGCAGGCAAGGAACGCGACGGCGATCATCAGCAGCACCGAAACGGCGTAGGTGACCGGATCGTGCGGGCTGACGCCATAGAGCAGGGCCGAGAGTAGTCGGCCGGCGGCGAGCGCGGCAGTCACGCCAAGCCCAATGCCGATGGCGCAGAGCACGAGCGTGCGCCGAAGCACGGAAGCAAGCACTTGACCCGGTCGCGCACCCAAAGCCATGCGGATGCCGATCTCACGTGTGCGGCGCGCGACCGCATAAGCCATGAGCGCAAAAAGCCCCGTCGCGGCCAGCACCATCGCGAGCACGCCGAAGATGCCCAAGACAATGGCGGCGATGCGGGCGGGAAAGAGCGCCAATGCAAGTTGATTTTTGAGGCTGCCTGCATCGGTCACGGTCAGTTGCGGATTGAGATTAAGCACTGTTTTGGTCAACAGTTGAACCGCCTGCGCCGGAGGCAAATGCGTGCGCGCAACTAGCGTGGTCCAGCCGATTCCGGTTTGTGCGATGGGCAGAAAGACGGCCGGCTTCGGGGCTTCGCCGAGGTATTCATATTTGCCGGTTTCGACAACGCCGACGATCTCGACTGTCATTGTGCCTAGGCGAACGTGCTTGCCGAGCGGATTCTCATTTTTATAGAGCAGATGCGCTAACGCTTCATTGACAACGGCGACACGGGGCGTGCCTTGGCGGTCGTGGCTATCGATAGTGCGCCCGAGAAGCAGCCTTGTGTCTGCCGCCCGCAAATAGCCGGGGGAAATGTTGTAGATTACTGCCGCGCCGGGGAAATGCTTGGGCACGGGGCGATCCGCGCGCGAGATGACGTCGTTGTTTTCTTCGCCCAGGCGAAGCGGGAAATTGTTGATGATACCGACTGATTCCATGCCTGGCAGCGCCGAAGTTTTTGCAAGCAACTCCCGGTCAAACCGCCGGCTGTGTTCCTCGCTATACCCTTTCAGCCGTAAATCGAACGAGAGCGAGACCGCATGATTCGGATTGAAGCCGAGGTTCAGCGAAAGCGCGTGCTGCAGACTGCGCACAACAAGCACGGAAGAGATAACCAGGATCACCGAGAGCGCGATCTGCCCGGTAACCAGCAGATCCCGCATGCGCCATTTGCGCAAGCGTCCTGAAACCGGCTCGTTTTTGAGGCTGGGGATCACGTCCACACGAATGGCGTGCAGCGCGGGAGTCAAACCGAAAATCAGCACGGTTGCAACGGCAACCGCGAGCGTAAAGCCCAAAACGGTCAAATCGGGACGGAGCTTTGTACTCAGAGGAACATTGAAGTCCGGATGCCACGAATTGAAGAGAGCGCAGGCACCCGCGGCAATGCCAAAGCCCAGCAAACCGCCCGGAATCGCGAGCAGCAGGCTTTCGGTCATGAGCTGGCGCAGCAATTGCAAGCGGCTTGCGCCGACCGCGGCGCGGATTCCCATTTCATGGTGCCGATCCGACGCGCGCGCCAGCAGCATGCCCGCGAGATTGATGCATGCGAGCAGCAGCACGGCTGCGGCGATGCCCATCAGAACAATGCTGAAGCTGGTAATCGGGCGGCGCAGCGCGTTGCCGATCAGCCCCGGAGTCGGCAAGTGAAATCCTTTTCTGCTGTCGAACGTGTTCGGATATTGCCGATTGAGTTCTTGCGCGATCCGGTCCAGATCCGCTGCGGCCTGCGCGCGCGATATTCCCGGCTTCAGGCGGCCCAGCATCCAGATGTTCCAGGCATGCGCCGAGTGTAGCCAGTCGTTGCCGGGCTCGATCTCCAGTTCCATACTCATGGGAACCCAAAAATCGGCGGTAATGATCAGTTCCGTGCCGCCAAATGACGGAGGAGCGACTCCAATGATGGAGAACTGATATCCGTTGAGTTTGATTGTTCTTCCCAAAACGTTCGGGCTCGCATCGAAGTGGCTGCGCCAGAAGCGATCGCTAATGACGACTACCGGGTGCGCTCCGGGTTTGTCGTCGTCCTTCGGTCCGAAAAACCGGCCGAGCAGCGGTTTCACGCCGAGGGTTGGGAAATAGCTTCCTGTTGCTTCATAGCCCGGTACGAGAAAGTTCTCTCGCGGTTGCAGGCTCATGTTCACCTGAACGATCCGGTCCGCCACCAGGCTCGAGAACGCCGAATTTCGGTCGCGAAAATCGACGTAAAACGGATACGACATATTACTCTTGCCTGCAGTGCCCCAGCTCAACGAAACAAGCTGCCCCGGATCTTTCACCGGCAATTGACGCAGGAGAATGTTTTCGATAAACGTGAAGATCGTCGTATTCGCGCCGATGCCGAGCGCCAGCGTGATAATCGCGACTGCCGTAAACAGAGGCGTGCGGCGCAGCGTGCGGAGGGCGTAGCGCAGATCGCGAATCGAGGTCTCGATAAATCGAGTCGCGCGGGCATCGCGGCATTCTTCTTTGTGCCGAGCGACGGAGCCCATCAGACGCCTCGCCGCGAAGTTCGCCTCTTCGGATGACATGCCGGCGCGGATGTTGCTCGCGATCTCCTGCTCCAGATGGTCTTGCAGTTCTTCGCCGAGTTCGGCTTCGACGCGCTTGTAGCGAAGCGATCGGAAAAACATTCGGAATTTTGAGAGCCAGCGCATCGTGTTTCCTAAACGCTCTCGATCACCAGGCCGATAGCGCCGGACAACCGCCGCCAGTTGGCGAGTTCGGATTTGAGCTGCTTCCGGCCGGCCGCCGTGAGCGCATAGTATTTCGCACGGCGGTTGTTCTCCGAATCTTTCCATTCGGCCTTGATCCAGCCCTGGTGTTCCAGCCGGTGCAGCGCGGGATAGAGGGAACCCTGCTGCACTTGCAGCACTTCCTGCGAG
>JBOGMI010000788.1:0-3066 GCA_050746645.1 Bryobacteraceae bacterium
TTCATCGCAAGACGGCACGGAGTAGTCGTCTGCCGTCGCTGCGAAGCCTACTCGCTGCAGTAGAGCGATGTCTGATACATGAGCCTTCGCAGCTTCGAGAAAGCGCAACGATCCAACTCCGGGCTGCTCCGCACCCGACGCGAAAGTTTCCTTAGCTAGATCGAGAGCGATAGAGCTGACGCAATAGATCTGTTCGGAGTATAAGGCGGCGGTCTTCAGACATTGCGCGAACTGATCGCCCGTATCCGGAAGCAATAGGAGCTCGGAACTTATCATGCTATTGACCTCTATCACACTCGATGCGCGCATCAGATGCAACGAAGGACTGTCATTTCCCCCGGAATGAACGAGCGTGAGGTCAGAGCATCTCAGCGCTTCTTGATAAATGTCCCGTCATTTAAATCCGCCATGGCTTGCCGAAGCTCGCCTTGCGTATTCATCACAATGGGACCGTACCAGGCTACCGGTTCCTGAATCGGCTTTCCGGACACGAGCAGAAACCGGATGCCCTCCGGGCCTGCCTGGACCGCGATCTCGTCCCCGCGATCGAACAGAATCAGGGAGTGATTGGTCGCGTCGTATACCGTCTCGGCTGCTCCGGGAAGCGCGCTCTCGGTGAGCACGGCCTGCGGGTCCGAGGCGTCGCGGAAGGTTCCGGAGCCTGCGAAGACGTAGGCAAACGCGTTTCTCGTGGTCTCGATTTTGAGCCGCTTCCGCTGGTTCGGCGGAACATAAATGTCCAGGTAATTCGGATCGGCGGCTACGCCCTCCACTGGGCCCTTCTTGCCCCAAAACTCGCCGCAGATCACGCGCACCTGGGTGCCGTCGTCATCCGTTACCTCCGGGATCGCGGCTGCCGGGATGTCCTGATAGCGCGGATCGGTCATCTTGAGCGATGCGGGCAGGTTCGCCCATAACTGAAAACCGTGCATGCGGCCCTGCGTGTCGCCCTTCGGCATCTCCTGGTGCAAAATGCCGCTGCCGGCCGTCATCCATTGCACGTCGCCCGCGGTCATCTTGCCTTTGTTCCCGAGACTGTCGCCATGCTCGACCGAGCCGGCAAGCACATAGGTGATGGTTTCGATCCCGCGGTGCGGATGCCAGGGGAATCCCGCCAGGTAGTCGCTCGGGTTGTCGTTGCGGAAATCGTCCAACAGCAGAAATGGATCGAACTCCTTCGTTTTCCCGAACCCAAACGCACGCTGCAGTTTGACGCCGGCCCCTTCGATGGTAGCCCGCGTCTGAATGATGTCTTTGACAGGACGTAGTGACACGAGAGTGAACCTCCTTTCGCGGCTGCTTCAGGCCGCCGCTGCCGATTCGGCCCGGATCGCCGAAACCTCGAGTTCGATCTTCAGCTCATCGCCTACCAGAACGCCGCCCGTCTCCAGCGCCGCGTTATAGGTTAGCCCGAAATCGCTGCGTTTGATCTTCGTGGTGGCCGATGCGCCGATTCGCAGGTTCCCCCAAGGGTCCTTTGTCTCGGCTGTCGGACCTTCCACTTTCAGAACGACTTCTTTGGTCACGCCGTGAATCGTCAGATCTCCGGTAACGGACCATTCGCCCGAGCCCGCAGGGGCGATCTTCCTGCTCTTGTATGTGATCGCCGGGTAATGCTCGACGTCCAGAAAATCCGCGCTCTTCAGATGAGCATCTCTCTGGGCGTCGGAGGTGCTGATCGTGCTCGCATCAATGACTACGTCGAGCCGGGATTCGGCCGGATTTTCCGGATCGTATTCGATCGTGCCTTGAACGCCGCTAAAACCGCCATGGACGTTCGTAATCATCATATGGCGGACCACGAATTGGGCGGTCGAGTGCGCCGGATCAATCTTGTAGGTTGTTTTCACGTATTTCGCTCCTTTTTCGCTTTGGCCGGTTGCGCCGGATATTACCTTGACTTCAAGATAGATGTTATGGGGCTAAAAAAGGATTCGGATTCGACGCCCGCCAGCGGGATTCATCTCTGGCTGATTCTGTGGAAAGCCGCCCATGCGGTCGAGCAAAACGCCCGGAAGAGCGTTTTGTCCCTCGGACTCGGCCTATCGGATTTCGCCGTGCTGGAACTGCTCCTGCACAAGGGATCTCAGCCGGTAAATGTGATCGGCAAAAAAATATTGCTCACGAGCGGGTCCATCACGACGGCCATAGATCGGCTGGAATCGAGAAAACTGGTCCGCCGTACACCGCACCCGGAAGACCGGCGCGCCCACCTTGTCGAGCTTACGAAAACCGGCAGAAAACTCATCGAGTGCGTTTTCGCCCGGCATGCGCGGGATATGGAAGAGGCCGTTGCGGCGCTGTCCGAAAAAGAACGCGCCGAATTGACTCGGCTTCTCAAGAAGCTTGGCAAGTTCGCGGCTTCCAGGATGGGCTGATTGTACAAACCTCTCCTTGGCGCACCTTCCATTGCCCGGCGGGAGGCTACCTCTTTGCGGCTGGTAACATTGAGCTTATTCTCTGAACTTCAGGTATGACACGCGTGCGCTTCGCACCGTCGCCTACAGGCCATCTTCATATTGGCGGCGCTCGAACATTCATTTTCAATTGGCTCTATGCCCGCCACCAGGGCGGCACTGTCGTTCTGCGCATCGACGATACGGACGTCGAACGGAACACGCAGAGGTCTCTCGATTCGATCTATGAAGGCCTCAAGTGGCTGGAGCTCGGCTGGGACGAATTCTATCGTCAATCCGACCGGCTGAAGCTCCATCGCGAGGCCGCTTGGGCCATCTTCGAAAAAGGACTTGCGTACCGGGATTTTAGTCCTGCGTCTGCGGCGCAGGAAAATCCCGCCGGAGGATGGCTCTGTAATCCGGGCATGCGCGAGCTCTCGCGCGAGGAGAGCGACCGCCGGGCTCAGTCGGGTGAATCGTTCGTTCTGCGCTTCCGCGTCCCGCGGGAATCGCGGTCCGAGGTTGTTGTGGAGGATCTCGTGTACGGAAACGTGCGGAAAGCTACGAGTGACCTCGAAGATTTCGCGCTGCTTCGCTCCACAGGCATCCCTACCTATCACATGGCATCGTGCGCCGATGACGCGGATCTCCGGATCACGGACATCCTTCG
>JBOGMI010000789.1:0-3843 GCA_050746645.1 Bryobacteraceae bacterium
AACTGCCGCAAAGCCCCGGCGTCGCAACAAGGGCGCCCCCGCAGCGTGGCTTCCCGCAATCGCTGCAAGAATGCTTCCTCATCGCTATTCGCATCGAGTATGCCCTCCCACGTCCGCGCGTCATAGCACCGCCGCCAAGTATCGAGGTGCAAAAGTCCGCCCAAGCTGTCCTCCCGGACGTGAGCGCGGGCACTTGACCACGGGTAATCCGCTGCTCGACGGCATAGGCCGGCTCGTATCGGATTGCGCTCGATGTATGCCATCGCTCGCCACAGATGGGTCTCGTCCAGCACACACGAGAAATAGCGTGCCTGCCATACATGGCCGCAGCTACGCCGGGAAATATTCAAGTAGCGCGCATAATCCGCATGCGTTCGGCCCAGGGCGCGAGCCAAGGAGTCGGGACGGCTCGGAACCGCCAGCAAATGGACGTGGTTGCTCATGAGACAGTACGCCCAGAGGGATAGGCGGAATCGATCTGCATAGTTTCGGAGCAGATCCAGGTATACTCGCCGGCCCTCGTCCGTGTCGAATACGATTTGCCTTCCGTTACCCCTTTGCGTGATGTGGTGTGGCACGTCCTCGAGAACGGCTCGCGCGATACGCGGCATACCTCAGTAGAGTGCCCATTCTATGACTCGTTTCTCCAGGTATTTGCGTGTACTGTCCCGGTTTCCCCCCTCTCATCAAGCCGTATGTGGCGCAAGTCGTTTCAGCCGTGAATGCAGCGACGCCCGGCAGCTTTACCGAAGTTGAAATTCCTTACGAGGATTGGGACGCATACTGTGACACTTGACCAGAAAATTCAAATCTGGGTAGCCATAGGCGAATGGATTGCGGGAATTGGAACGATTGCCGCAACTGTTGTTGCGCTCTATCTCGCCAAGCGTGCTGAAAAGCTCCGTTTGAAAGTTCGCGTGGAGCTAATGCAGGTTGTAATGAGTGATGGAACGCTCTTTCAGGATCATCTTGGAATTGACGTTACCAATGCGGGAGAAAGGCCCGTAACCATCGACACAATTGGGTGGGCAGTAGGAAAGGGGAAGAAGCGGAAATATGCGGTACAGCCTTTGCACAGCCCCCATAGTCAGCAATGTCCGATTGAGCTTTCTTATGGAAAGGCCGCGAAATTTTCTTGTTTCGTTCGATGTTGTACCGAATTGGGCGCGAGAGTTCGGGGCCGGCTTTGTCCAAGACCTCTCCGAGAAAAATCTAAAACGCTTGTCGTGCAAGTCCAAACGGCCCTCGGTTTTGTTGAGGCGCACCCAATGTCGAACCCCATTGAACTCATTAAAACAGCTTCTCAGAAAGGTTGACCTAGCCGCAAGCCCGCCGCCGCACCAACTGACGACGGCGCGGAAGTAGACCAGGTCCGCATTCATCGTTGAGGTTAACCCCGAAGAAAGAGGCCCCGCCAAGACGCGTCCAGGTAAAGCCAGCGTTGGCGGCCGAACGTGCTCGGGGTTCCCGGAACGTACAGCAGGCCGTGGCCTTGTTCGCACATGAGTTCCGTGCCGCTCCAATCCAGGAGAAACCGCGAAGACTGGCCGATTCGCACGGGATGTGTGAGCAATCGGAGGCATACCGGGCAACGCTGCCGTTGATCTCGGAGCGCCCAGCGAAATGCGAAGAAGTAGCCCACGATAGCCGCCTGAGGCTGAGCCGGGATTATGCCCGTAATCTGTGTGAGCGCGACTGTCCCACAAAAAACGATCGGCACAACCAGGGCGATTTTTGCAGCAAGAAAAATCCATCGCCGAGAGCGCACTCCCCGATGGGGCAAGCACTCCGGAACCGGGTATTCACCAAGCGAGACCGGCGTGATCACCCGCAAAACCAGCAGTGCGACGCCTATCTCAAAAAGCGTCAGGAAGAGAATTGCATCGCCTGGATACATCGCGGGCGGCTCGGGCAGATAGAAGATCCATGGGATCGTCAAGGCCGCCAGGAACGAAAGCAGCAACAGACAACGCCTCGGAGATTGCAAGAAGCCATGCCTCTCTCCCGGACTGTTCCGCCGCACCCAAAGGGCATCCCTGAATGCGCCCAGACAGAACATAAGCCGATTGCGCCGCACGTACCAGAGCTCCGAATTCCATTCCCTGCTCCACTCCGGCCGCTCCGATCTGGGAAGGAGCAGCGCGGCGAGATGCAGAATCATCATCTGCCCTCCTCTCCGGACGGAATCATCTTTACCAGCAGCGGATAACGCTTTTGCGATGCTTCCAGCGCCAGCCGGCCTGTGCGTGCGAGTTTATAGTACTTCCGCGCCGGCCGCTGCTCAGCGTCCGCGATTCGCTGGTTTTCCCACTGCGAACGAATCAGGCCATCGCGCTCCAGGCGCCGCAGCGCCGGGTAAACCGTTCCGCTGGGGAGTCCGGTCATTTCCATCAGGCTGAACCCGTAAACAGTTCCGGCATCGATTGCCTGAAGAATCATCGCCGCCGTATGCGAGAGTTTGGGCTCTGCCGTCACGGAACCATTGTACCTGTGTAGCATGCTACTTGACAGCCCGCTTTATAGACAGTATTCTACATGGGTGCTTGCACTTCGTCATGTCTGCAAACGGTTTCGCGGCATCGTAGCCGTTGACGACGTCAGCTTTTGCGCGCGCGCCGGAGAGATCACCGGCTATCTCGGACCGAACGGCTCGGGAAAATCCACCACCATGAAGATGATCACCGGGTTGATCGAAATGAGCTCCGGCGACATCTTGTTCGGCGGCGAGCCGATCCAGCGCGACCCGATCGCGTACAAACAGCGTCTGGGCTACGTGCCCGAAGAACCGCACCTGTATTCGCATCTCACCGGCCTGGAGTACCTGAGCATGGTGGCTCGACTGCGAGATTTGCCGGCGCGGGTTGCCGCCGGGCGTATCGACGGACTGCTGCGGCTGTTTTCGCTGCACGAGGACCGGCATGTCCCTATCTCGTCTTACTCCAAAGGCATGCGCCAAAAAGTGCTGCTCTCCGCCGCACTGCTGCACAATCCCGATCTGCTCCTGCTCGACGAGCCTTTTTCGGGTCTCGATGTAGCCTCTGCGCTCGTCTTGCGCAGCCTGGTACGGGAATTGGCGGCCCGCGGCAAGACCGTATTGTTTAGTTCGCATGAACTCGATACGGTGGAGCGCGTGTCGTCGCCCGTGGTGATCCTATACCGCGGCAAAGTGGTTGCCGACGATTCGATCGAGCGGTTGCGCGGGCTGATGTCGCTGCCGACGCTCGAAGAGATCTTTGCGCAGCTCGCGGTCAAGCAGGACACGGCGGCAATTTCGCGTGAAATCGCGGACTTGATTCAGGCATAAGAGCGGACATGACCAAGCGCCAGTTTCGTGTCCTCTATCGCGAGTTTCTTTTCCGTATGGTCGATCGCGAACTGTTATCGGCGCATGCCCAAGGCGACGCGAGCAAATTTCTGGGGCAGATTGCGGCCATCCTCGTATTTGTCAGCCTGGGCTTCACGCTGATGCTCGGCGGCATCGGCAATGGTCACAAGCCGCGCAAAGCCATGCTCGTCTCCGGCTGGCCGGCGGAGCACATGCTGCTCGCCACAACCATGCTGGTGGTGGGCATATTCGCCGTGTTGAGCTGGGATTCCATGTTCCCCAGCCGCCGCGATGTTTTTGTCCTGGCGCCCCTGCCCGTCCGGACAAAAACGATATTCCTTGCCAAACTGGCATCGCTGGCCGCGGCCCTGAGCTACGCGGTTGTGTTGTTCAACCTAAATCCGGCAGTTAGCCGATCCAAGCAGGCGCAGATTCCGGCCCGGAGGGGCATTTTCTAGCCAATCGCGGAAGATGAAGCGAAGTACGGCGCGCCAGCGTTCAGTTTGGGATAACTGCTC
>JBOGMI010000790.1:0-3185 GCA_050746645.1 Bryobacteraceae bacterium
CACGCCGCGCACGACCGAGCCTACCAACGCGCCTCCGCCGAGCTTCAGAAACGCCAGAAAGCACGGCAGTTAGCCGAAATTGGCTCTGCTTCGCAAAAACGCGCTCAGGCCGAAGAATCGCGCAAATCCGAGAAGCACGCCGTCCAAATAGCCACCGCAAATATGCGCAAACAACGCGAAGAAATAAAGCTCGCCACCGCGCTGGCTCAAATTTTGCCTCCCGACCAAGCTTTTTCCGCCGCCGCCCCTCTTGGGGGGCGGGATTCATCCCGCGCGGGGCTTCAGCCCCGCTCCGTATTTGAGGGAGCCTGACATTTTGCCGCGCTCCCGCTACGTTCCAATTCCCGGCGACCAGCTTCGTGTCCGCGAACTCGCCGCCATCGGCCTCTCCGACGCCGACATCGCATCCCAACTGCGTCTCCCCTTACCGCAGCTTCAGAAAAGATTCAAGTTTGAGCTCAAAACCGGCGCTGCCGAAGGCCGCGCGCAGGCGCTCACAAGACTCCATACCATCGCCCTCTCCGGCGAAAACTTGAACGCTTTGACCTTCTGGGTGAAAGCGCGTTGCGGCTGGCGCGATACCGGTACCACCCCATCCGCCACCCAGGTCATCAGCTACGCCGCTGTCTTCAAGCAGGAAGCCGAACCATCCTCATGGTCACCCGCTCCGAATTCCGCCCGAAATCCCGAAACGGAGCCGGAAGCGTAAGCGACCTTTACCTCCAATGAACAACCACGCCGAATTCCGCCTCAAGCGCGCTCAGTGGCAAGTCTTCACCTGCCCAAAACGTTTTCGCGTCCTCGTCGCCGGCCGTCGCTTCGGGAAAACACATCTCGCGCTCCACGAACTGCTCCGCGCCGCCTTGGAAAAACCGGATGCCCTCGTCTGGTATGTCGCTCCCTCTTACCGTCAGGCCAAGCGCATCGCCTGGTCGCGCCTCAAAGAATTGGTTCGCCACGTTCCCGCCCATACCGTCGGCGAAACCGATCTCAGTATTCACTTTCAGCGCGCTAGTGTAATCGCGCTTCGCGGCGCCGATCGCGTCGATGGGCTGCGTGGCAACGGCCTCGACTTCGTCGTCCTCGACGAGTTCGCCACCATGAAGCCTGAGGTCTGGTCTGAGGTCCTTCGTCCCGCCCTCGCCGACCGTTGTGGCCGCGCCCTTTTCATCGGCACGCCCCAGGGCCATAATCACTTGTACGAACGCTTCGAAGCCGCCCAATCTCACCGCGAATGGGCAGCCTTTCACTTTACGACCCTCGATGGCGGCAACGTCACGCCCGAGGAACTGGCCGGCGCTCGCTCCGAACTCGACGCCAGCCTCTACCGTCAGGAATTTGAAGCCAGTTTCGAATCCGCCGCCGTCGGACGCGCCTATCACAGCTTCGCGCGCGAGCAAAACGTACGCCCGTGCACCTACGATGCGAACACTCGCCTCATCTGGTCTCTCGATTTCAACGTGAACCCCATGTGCTCCGTCCTCGCGCAGCGAAAGGGCGACGTTGTAGAGGTTCTCGATGAACTCGTCCTCGAAGATGCCCATACCTGGATGGCCTGCGAGCATTTCTGGAACCGTGTTCGGAGCCATGAGCGAAGCGATTGGAGCGGTGGAGGCCTCATGATCGATATCTACGGCGATGCCAGCGGCCATCAACGCCGCACCTCCGGCACCGCGACCGATTGGAACCTCATTCGCGATTTCTTTTCTCAGCTTCGCGGCCAGGCTGTCGTGCGCATCAAAGCCACGACGGTAAATCCGAGCGTTCGCGATCGCGCCAATGTCGTCAACAGCCGCTTGCAAAACGCCGCCGGCGAAACCCGCCTGTACATCGATCCCCAATGCAAAGAACTCATCGCCGATCTCGAGCGCGTCTGCTGGTGCGCCGATTCGCTCGGCCAGCCCACCACCGAACTCGACAAATCCGATCGCCTGCGCACCCATACCAGTGACGCCCTCGGCTACTATCTCGCCCAAGCCTTCGTGCCCTGGAGCAAAATCGGCGAACGCCCCCACCGCCTGTTTTAAGCCGAGGGGCAGGCTTTCAGCGCTCCGTGGAGCAGGCCTTTGGGCGGCCTTTCAGCCCAATGCCACCTCGAAACGGAGCCGGAAGCGTAAGCGACCTTTAACTTTATTCTCGTCCGAGCATGAGGTCGCTTACGCTTCCGGCTCCGCTTCGAGACTACCGCGCTACCGCGGATTGAGTTTGCTTGGCGATGCCGACCGCGGTCATGAGGTTGAGCAGCTCGTCCAGATCGAGCGGCTTCGAAATGTAGCCATCCATGCCGGCATTCAGGCAGTCCTGGCGGTCGCCGGGCATGGTGCTCGCGGTGGTGGCGTAAATGGGCACGCGCCGGCCGGTTTCGCAGGAACGGATGCGGCGCACGGCTTCGAGACCATCCATCTCGGGCATGGCCACGTCCATCAGAACCGCATCGAAGCTGCCGTTCTGGAACAGGCGCACGGCTTCTTCTCCGGTCGAAGCCTCGCTCACACGATGACCTTCGGATTCGAGTACGCGTGTGAGCAGGCGGCGGCTGACTACGTTGTCTTCGGCGACTAACAGCGAGAGCACCTGCTTCGGCGCCGGGTGCGATACCGGAGCGGGCTCGGCAGCCTTTTCCAGTTTCAGATGAAAGCTAAAGCGGCTACCGGCTCCGATGTGACTTTGCACGTCTATGGCGCCGCCCATCAGATCGATCAAGCCGGTGCAGATCGCCAGTCCCACACCCGGATCGCCGTCGTGCGAACAGCTATCGCCCGCGCGCACAAAAGGCTCGAATAGAAGCCGCTTCCGCTCGGGCGAAATACCCATGCCCGTATCCGCAATGGAGATGCGGACTACTGCCGCATTCTCCGACTCCGATTCGAGCGCGGCGGAGACCAGAACGCTGCCCGTGCTGGTAAACTTCACCGCGTTATCGACCAGGTTCACCAACACCTGCTCGAGCCGGGTGTGATCGCCGGAAAAGCGCGAGGGCATGCGCGGATCGACCGTGTGCTTGAGCAGCAGCTTCTTTTCGTCGGCTTGCTCCTGCACCATTTTGACCGCCGAGGCCATGCACTCGGCAAGCGAAAATTCACCCCGGACGAGCTCGAGTTTGCCTCTCTCCAGCGAGGAAAAGTCGAGGATGTCGTTAATGACGTGCATCAGCCATTTGGCCGAACCGCGCACGGTGTCCAGAT
>JBOGMI010000791.1:0-5591 GCA_050746645.1 Bryobacteraceae bacterium
GTTGTAAGGCACGGAATATTGTAGCGAATCGCCGCCCGGCGGATGGATTTTTCATCGTAAAAGGATTCCCGTCCCAGCGGCGTGTTGATCACCAGATTCACCTTGCCGGTCTTAATCAGGTCAATGATATTCGGCCGCCCCTCGTTGGCCTTGTACACCGCATCGGCGGTCACTCCGGCGGCCTGCAGCGCGGCAGCCGTCCCGCGGGTGGCGATAATTCTGAATCCCAGCGCCACCAGATCGCTTCCCAGAGGGCCCACGTGCCGCTTGTCATGATCGTTCACACTGATGAAGACCGTCCCCGAGCGCGGCAGCCGTTGGCCCGCGGCGAGTTGCGCTTTGGCAAACGCCTGTCCAAAAGTTTTTGCAACGCCCATCACTTCGCCGGTCGAGCGCATCTCCGGCCCCAGCGCGGGATCGACGCCGGGAAACTTGGCGAAAGGAAACACGGGGCTTTTGACGAAGTAATTCGGCACAGAAAGCCTGCCGTTCACAACGCCTCCCGTTAGATGCGCGAACTCGGTGAGTTTTTTGCCGAGCATCAGCCCGACGGCCAGCTTGGGCAAAGGCACGCCGGCGGCCTTGCTGACAAACGGCACCGTGCGCGAAGCGCGTGGATTCACTTCCAGCACATAGACGTCGCCGTTCTTGATCGCATACTGCACATTCACCAAACCGATTACGCTCAGCGCGCGCGCAAGACTTGTGGTGTACCGCTCAATCGTCTCCAACGTCTTTTGCGGAATCGAAATGGACGGCAGCACGCAGGAGCTATCGCCCGAATGCACGCCCGCTTCTTCGATATGCTCCATGATGCCCGCGATCAGCACGTTCTCGCCGTCGCACAGCGCGTCTACATCGACTTCGGTGGCGTCTTCGAGAAAACGGTCGATCAGCACGGGCCGCTTGACCGAGAATTCCACGGCTTCCCGCATGTAGCGGCGCACCGTGTCTTCGTTATAGGCAATCGTCATCGCGCGGCCGCCGAGCACATAACTGGGCCGCACCAGCACGGGAAAGCCCAGCTTTCGCGCAATTTCGCAGGCTTCTTCCACGCTGGTTGCCGTGCCGTGCGCGGGCGAGGGAATGCTCAAATCCTGCAGCAGCTTGCCGAACAGCTTGCGGTCTTCGGCCAGATCGATATTCGCCGGATCGGTGCCGATAATGGGCAGACCTCGCGCCTTCAGCGGCATAGCGAGATTTAAGGGTGTCTGGCCGCCAAACTGGACAATTAAGCCATCCGGTTTTTCGATGTCGTAGATATTGAGCACTTCCTCTTGCGTCAGCGGCTCGAAGTAGAGGCGGTCGCTGGTGTCGTAATCGGTCGAGACGGTCTCCGGGTTGCAGTTGACCATGATCGATTCGTAGCCGAACTCCTGCAAGGCGAACGAGGCGTGGCAGCAACAGTAATCGAACTCGATACCCTGTCCGATGCGGTTCGGGCCGCTGCCGAGAATCATGACCTTCTTGCGATCGGTCGGCGCCGCTTCGTCTTCGGATTCGTAGCTCGAATATAAGTAGGGAGTAAAGCTCTCGAATTCGGCCGCGCAGGTATCCACGCGATTGAAGATCGCATGCACGCCGAATTTGGTTCGCGCTTCGCGCACCGCGAGCCCGTCGATCCCGAGCCGCTCGCCGATTTGCCGGTCGCCCAGGCCCGCGCGTTTCAAGGTGCGGAACTCGCGCGCATCGATCGATTCAAGCTTCCGGCCATCGAGCGATTTTTCGAGCGCAACGACGTCCCAGACCTGGCGTAAAAACCAGGGATCGATCATCGTCATCTCGTGCACGCGCTCGGGCGTATAGCCTTGCTGGAAAGCAAACCAGATGTAATCGAGGCGGTCGGGGTTGGGCGTGATCAGCCGCTTGGCGATCAGGTCGGGATCGAGGTGCTTGGCGCCGGAAGCTTTTCCGGTTTCGAGGCTGCGCAGCCCTTTGCCGAGTGCTTGCTGGAACGTGCGCCCGATGGCCATCACTTCGCCGACGGATTTCATTTGCGTGCCGAGCACCGGCTCGGCGCCGGGGAATTTCTCGAATTGCCAGCGCGGAATTTTCACCACCACGTAATCGAGAACCGGCTCGAAACAGGCGGGTGTCGCGCGCGTGATGTCGTTTTTGATTTCGTCGAGGCGGTAGCCGACGGCGAGCTTTGCGGCGATCTTCGCAATAGGGAAGCCGGTCGCCTTCGAGGCCAAAGCCGAGCTGCGCGAGACGCGCGGATTCATTTCGACGATGACCATGCGCCCGTTTTCCGGATTGATCGCGAATTGCACGTTCGAACCGCCGGTATCGACGCCGATTTCGTTCAGGCAGCGCAGCGCAGCGTCGCGCATCACCTGATATTCGCGGTCGGTCAGCGTTTGGGCGGGCGCGACGGTGATCGAATCGCCGGTATGCACGCCCATGGGATCGAAGTTCTCGATGGAGCAGACAATGATGCCGTTGCCCGCCAGATCGCGCATCACTTCGAGCTCGAATTCCTTCCAGCCGAGGATGCTTTCTTCGACCAATACTTCGTGGACCGGCGAAAGATCCAGGCCGCGCTCCAAGGTTTCGATCAGATCTTCGCGGTTGTAAGCAATACCGCCGCCGGTGCCGCCGAGAGTGAAGCTGGGCCGCAAAATGAGCGGATAGCCGAGGCGTTCGCCGACCTTCAGGCCATCCTCGACGTTGTTGACCAACTGCGATTGGGTAACCTCAAGGCCGATCTGCTTCATCGCGTCTTTGAACAGCAGCCGGTCCTCGGCTTTCTTGATGGCGTCGATCTTGGCGCCGATCAGCTCGACGCCGCATTCTTCGAGGACTCCGGCTTCGGCCAGTTCCACCGAAAGGTTCAGCGCGGTCTGACCGCCTACGGTGGAGAGCAGCGCATCGGGCCGCTCTTTGCGAATTACTTCGCTCGCAAACGCGAGACTCAGCGGCTCGACATAGGTGCGGTCGGCGAGTTCCGGGTCCGTCATGATGGTCGCCGGATTCGAATTAATCAGAATGACTTCGTAGCCGTCGCTGCGCAGGGCCTTGCAGGCTTGTGCGCCGGAGTAGTCGAATTCGCAGGCCTGGCCGATGACGATCGGTCCCGAGCCGATGATCATGATGCGCTTGAGGTCGGTCCGCTTCGGCATTAGCGCTTATTCTCCTTCATGAGGCGGGCGAAGTCCAAAAATAGATAGTGCGAATCGTGCGGGCCGGGCGCGGCTTCGGGATGATATTGCACGCAAATCATGGGCTCGCGGCGGTGGCGGAATCCTTCCAACGTATTGTCGTTCAGATTGATGTGCGTTAGCTCGACATCCGAATCGCGCAGCGAATCCATATCTACGCAGAAGCCGTGATTCTGGGAGGTGATCTCCACTTTTCCGGTAGTTTTGTTCAGCACCGGATGGTTGGCGCCGTGGTGGCCGAATTTCAGCTTGTAGGTCTTGCCGCCGAGGGCGAGACCGAGAAGCTGATGGCCCAGGCAAATGCCGAAGATGGGTGTTTTGCCGATCAATTTCCTGATCTCCGACGATTGCTGTTCGAGAGGCTCGGGATCGCCGGGGCCGTTGGAGAGAAACACGCCGTCTGGTTTCAGCGCCAGCACGTCTTCGGCGCCGGTTCCGGCCGGGACCACGGTCACGCGCGAACCGATATCTACCAGGTGCCGTAGAATATTGCGTTTGATGCCGTAATCGTAGGCGACCACGTGCATCTCCGGTTCGCCATTGGGCGGAAGTTGATCGGAAACGGAGACGGGTTCGACGCCTTGCGACCATTCGTAGCGTTCGGGGGTGGAAACTTTGGCGATTAAATTCTGTCCCGCCATGGCAGGCGCTTGCTTGGCGGCCGCCACAAGCTGTTCGGGGTTGCAGTCGCCGGTTGCGATGATGCCGCGCATGGCCCCGCGCTGGCGCAGATGCCGCACCAGTTTGCGCGTGTCCACTCCCGCGATGACCGGAATACCGTACTGGGCGAGAAAATGTTCGGCCTGGCCGTCGGAGCGCCAGTTGCTCGCGAGCGGGGAGATCTCGCGCACCACCAAGCCTTCGATGTGCGGCTTGGCAGCTTCGCAATCGGCGGCATTGGCGCCATAATTGCCGATTTGCGGGTTGGTGAGCGTGACGATCTGGCCGCAATAGGAAGGATCGGTGAAGATCTCCTGATAGCCGGTGATCGCGGTGTTGAAGACCACTTCGCCGGTGCGCGCGACGGGCGCACCAAAGCTCGTGCCCTCGAAGACCGTTCCGTCCTCCAAGGCGAGAACTGCTGGAATCAAATGAACCACTCCTAGCTTTGGGAACCCGCACGGCCGTGCAGGTTGATCGGAGGGCCGATCACTTTATTAAACCATGAAGACCCAACCCGCCCGGTCTCCGCGGTGAGATACGAGATCTTTCCCTATTGAATACGCCACGAGATATATTCGAGTGCCTGATCGAACTTGGGAAAAAATTTGCAACGGAGTGCCTCGAGCCTGTCGCGAATGTCGACCGGACCTTCGCTTTCGCCGAAATCGCCTGATGAGGTTCGGCAAGCGAAAAGGCGGGTACGACAAGCTTTATCCGATTGCGAGATGCGAGTCGAATGATCTCGGCACAGCTTTGTGATTCCTCTTGCTGCAACGCGTGCTCAAGAACAAAATTGGACTCGACATATACATTCATGCCGCCGGATTCATTTCGATTTCGGCCTGCTGCAGGGATGAAAGTAAGCCGGACTCAAACAGCGAACGCAACGAGGGGTCGAGGTCTGCCTGGCGCCCCGACAACCTGGCAATATCTGTGAGCCACATGAGTACGAGCAGTTCAAAGGCGTCCGGGCTGATCTGAGCTGGGTTCTGACCGAGTTTAGAAAAATACGGAGCCAGGGCCTTCTGCGCATCTACGGTGAACTGCGGCGGAATGTCGATGGCGGGCAAGTCCTCTTGTCTCCAGCCGTATATACGTTCCGGGGTAGCGATTAAGAAATATTGCGAGTTTGGGAGTATACCGTGGCCCAGCATATTCCTTCGGAGCTTTGCCGCCCAAGCTTCCGAAGTACCGTGCCGGTTCTTCGCCTCTGCAAGGAGGACGACTTTCCCGTCTCGGTCGTACGCGATGAAATCTATCGGGGTGTTCCGTGACGGCATACAGACAAGCTTGATCTCATTATTTCAGAGTTGGTGAGACAGGTTCCGGCACCGGCCGGTTTTGCAACAATGCCAGAGGGACCTCCCTTGGGATCGGCATGCCATGCTCGCGCCGGATTTCGACCAGATTGTGGAACGGGCGTTACGCGGAATTCCTGCGCGATTCCGCAGCCGCATGAACAATGTAGCGATAGTAGTTGAGGATGAACCTGCGCCAGCCCAGCTTAGGGCCAGAGGAGTTGCACCCGGCAGTACGCTTCTTGGACTGTACGAAGGACGCCCTCTGACCCAGCGCAGCGTTTTTGAAGGCTTCCATTTGCCCGACCGGATCACGATCTTCCAACGCCCTCACGAGCGCATCGCTCGCAGCCGCGAGCATTTGGAGCGCTTAGTAGAGGAAACGCTCTGGCACGAAATCGCGCACCACTTTGGCATGGACGAGCGGGAGGTTAGGGCGGCGGAGCGACTGAGACGAATGCGGCGGCTG
>JBOGMI010000792.1:0-18439 GCA_050746645.1 Bryobacteraceae bacterium
CGCAGTTTCCCGGAACGAGCCTCTCGTTCGAGCCGGGCGACATCGTCAGCCAGGTGTTGAACTTCGGTTCGCCAACTCCTATCGAGGTCTCGGTGAGCGGCCCGAATCTTGCCGCCGACCATGCCTATGCGGAAAAAATTCGCGCGGAGATGAGCCGCATCGGAGCGCTTCGCGATCTGCGGTATGCGCAGCCGCTTGCCTATCCCAGCCTCAATGTGGATATCGACCGCGAGCGCGCGGCGCAGATGGGCCTTACCGTCAAGCAGATCGCGCAATCGCTCGAAACGGCTACCTGGTCGAGCCGTTTTGTTTCGCGCAACTTCTGGCAGGACCCGAAAAGCGGCATCGGCTACCAGGTTCAGGTGGAAGTGCCGCCGCCGCAAATGAGCTCGATCAGCGACGTCGCCGACCTGTCGCTGGTCGAAGGCGGACCGTCGAATCATCCCACACTGGGCGACGTCGCCAATCTTTCCTATGGTTCCGTTGTGGGCGAATACGACCGCTACAACATGCAGCGAATGGTCTCGCTGACGGCGAACGTGGCGGGAGAAGATCTGGGACGCGCGGCGGCACAGGTCGAGACGGCCGTGCAGCGCGCCGGCCCTCCGCCGCACGGCACCGATGTGCAGATACGCGGCCAGATAGTTCCGATGCGGGAGACGCTGAACAGTCTCGGTATCGGGCTCTGCTTCGCGGTAGTCGTCATTTTTCTCTTGCTTGCAGCAAATTTCCAGTCGCTGCGGCTCGCCTTAGTTACCGTCTCAACCGAGCCGGCCGTGCTTTGCGGTGTGATCGCCGCTTTGCTTATGACGCATACCACGCTGAATCTGCAATCGTTCATGGGCGCGATCATGGCCCTGGGAGTTTCGGCGGCCAACTCGATCCTCCTGGTGAGTTTTGCGGAGAAATATCGGAAAGAAGGCCGTTCGGCGACCGGCGCCGCGCTGCATGGCGCGGCTACGAGGCTGCGGCCAATTCTGATGACCAGCTTGGCGATGATCGCCGGCATGATTCCCATGGCGCTGGCTTTGGGCGAAGGCGGCGGAGAAGCCGCTCCGCTCGGCCGCGCCGTTGTCGGAGGCCTTACGGCTTCCACGATTGCAACCCTGCTGCTATTGCCGGCCATCTTTTCTCTGGCGCAGGAACGCGCCAGCCGGCGAAGCGCTTCACTCGATCCTACCGATCCGGAGAGTCCCTATGCAGTTCAAGAGCAGTAGTTTTCTTGCTTTCAGCGCAGCACTCGCCGCGCTGTTTTCGATCTCGGCCTGCGGCACGAGCCACGGGCGCCCTGCGCCGGTAAAACAAGAAGCCCGTTCCGCCGCGCCCGCTGTGGAAACGGTCAAAGTGTTGTCGCGGCGGCTGGATAGTTCCATCTCGCTGCCCGCCGAGCTGTTGCCCTACCAGGCAGTCAACATATATCCCAAAGTGACCGGATTTCTCCAATGGATTGGAGTCGATCGCGGGTCGCGCGTGAAAAGGGGGCAGACGCTCGCGCGTCTGGAAGCTCCTGAGATTGTGGCGCAGAAATTCGAGGCGCAGGCGAAGCTGCGCAGCGCGCAAAGTAAGCAAACGGCTACGGAAGCGAAACTGGCCGCGGATCAGGGCACGTACAAGCGCTTGAAGGTTGCCGCGGCGACGCCGGGTGTGATCTCGGATGAAGAACTCGACGTCGCCGAAAAAAGAGTGGAGGGCGACCGTGCCACGGTCGCTTCGCTGCTAGATGCCACCGAGGCGGCGCGCGAAAATCTGCATTCGGTCGAAACGCTGGGAAGCTATCTCGCGGTGACGGCTCCTTTCGACGGCGTGATCACGGAGCGCAATGTCCACCCCGGAGACTTGGTTGGCCCCGCCAGCGGGCGCACGGCGGGGAAACCGATGCTGCGGTTGGAGCAGGTGAATCGTTTGCGCCTGGTCGTTGCGGTTCCCGAGGCCTATGTGGCCGGAGCGAGAGCGGGGCAAAACGTGAACTTCAGCGTGGTGGCATTCCCCGGAAAAGTGTTCCAGGGAGTAGTTTCGCGAATCGCCGATTCACTCGACCAGCGGACGCGGACGATGCCGGTGGAGATGGACGTCTGGAATCCGGATTGGACTCTTCATTCCGGCATGTTTCCGCAAGTGTCCTGGCCCATTGAGCGGCCGTATCCGACGCTTTTCGTGCCTCAATCGGCCGTGGTGCGGACCATGGAATCGACATTTGTGATCGGGGTCCGCGGAGGCGTCACCAAGCGGGTGGAGGTGAAAACCGGCGTCCTCTCCCAGAACCTGATCGAAGTTTTTGGAGACCTGCATCCGGGCGAGGAGGTAGTGCTGCATGCGTCGGAGGAGCTGAGGCCGAATACCAGGGTGAAGCCGTGACTCACAGCGCGCTCGTTCGTCGAGGATCTTACCCGAGCGGCAGATGAGCGGCGGCCGCGAGCGCCGGCTCCGGCGCGGAGATCGACCTGTACATTCCCAGCGCTTCTTCGGGATTCCCGTCGAACAGCATGTTCCCCTGATCCATGAGGATCGCACGATCGCAGAGGTCGGTAACATCGCTGGCGCTGTGGGTCACCAGCAGAATGGTTTTGTTGCGGCGGCGGAATTCCAGCAAGCGCTCTTTACATTTTTGCTGGAAAGCGAAATCGCCTACCGCGAGAATTTCGTCGATGATGAGAATATCGGGGTCGACTTCCGTCGCCACGGCGAATGCCAGGCGCATGTACATACCCGAGGAATACTGCTTCACCGGAACGTCGATAAAATCGCCGACCTCGGCGAAATCGACGATGCTCTGCTCGCGGCGCAGCATCTCCTTCTTGGAATATCCGAGAATCAGGCCGTTGATGAGAATATTCTCGCGGCCGGTCAGTTCACCATGGAAGCCGGCGCCGAGCTCAATGAGAGGCGCAATCGTGCCGGTGACCTTCACCTTTCCCATGGTCGGGCGGAAGACTCCGGCGACCATTTTGAGCAGGGTGCTTTTCCCCGATCCGTTGCGCCCTATGATGCCCAGCATCTCGCCTCCGCGCACTGTGAAGGAAACGTCCCGGACGGCTTCAAAGTCGTAGACCTCCGACTCATGGCGAAGGAAGCGGGTGAACAGCTCGCGCAGCGTGTCGGGCCGCTCCTGGATGACCCGGTAGCGTTGGGTCACATTTTCGACAGCAATAACAACGTTCGATGACATGCGAATTTAGACGTAGAACACAAACTCGTCCTGATATCTCTTGAAAATCCAGAAGCCGATAATGAGCGAGGCAAAACCGCAGATAAACGAGGCGATGATAGAAGGCATCTGGGGAAGAAGACCGTACTGGCCGTTGGCGCCGTAGATGCTCAACTGAAAGCCGTGGAGCACATAGACAATAGGATTCAATTTGAATACCCAACGGTAAGCGGTTGGAAACTGAGTTTCAAGATAAATGATGGGCGTGAGATAAAACCAGACATTCAGAACCACCTGGACAATATGCGTGATATCGCGATAGTAAACGTTGGCGGTTGCAAAGAAGAAGGAGGCTCCCAAGGTAAATAGGGACAACGCGATGAAAGCAACCGGGAGATAAACCCAGGTCCAGAAAAAACTCATCCCGGTTGCCGGAACAATCAGCACCAGCGGAATAAACGAAAGCAGCAGGTTGATCATGTTCGAGACGACGGCGGCAACCGGAAATACCGATTTCGGAACTCGAACTTTGGTGATTAACGCAGCGTTACCTACCACCGATTCCGCCGAGTAGGCGAGCGACTGCGCGAAGAACATCCATGGAAGCAGACCGCTGAGCATAAAGACTGCGTAATGGGGCACACTCGCCCGCAGGATATTCGAGAACACGAGCGTGAGCACGACCATCAGCAGCAGCGGGTTGAGCAGCGCCCACATAAAGCCCAGGACCGAACGCTTGTAGCGGATCTTGAGTTCCTTCAGCGCCAGCGCCCAGATCAGTTCGCGATAGCGGTACACGTCGCGGATTAGTTCAATCATGGTTGGCGCGCTCGCAGCCTCGGTTGGGTTTCAGCATGGAAGTCCAAATATCCGCTATTTTAGCGTCCCGGCAGAGCGCAGCGCCACCCGGATCCGTCTTCCGGCTGTTATTCTGATTTGGACAGAGCTTTTGTTGAACAGCAGGTCCTCACCCCAGCACCCCCCGCCCTCGCCGTTGCGGCGGACGCTTTCCTTCGCGGAACGCGCGATCCCGGTCAAACGTTCGGACGAGGAGCTTGGCCGTAAGGCGACGACAGCTTTGGCCTGGGCGATCGCCGCCCTTGCCGTTTACGCCTTCCTGTACACGATCGCCAGCATCGTCCGGCTCTACACGCCTGTCCTGTTCTGGGACCACTGGCTGATTCTGGATTTTTTGCGCCCCGGACAATTGACGCTGGCCCATCTGTGGTCCTTGCATAACGAGCACCGATACCTGATCGGCCGGCTTTTATCGCTGGCGGACATTGTCCTGTTCCGGGGCCAAGGCGTCAGCCTGTACCTGGAGATTTTCGCCTTCCAGACGGTGCACCTGCTGATCTTCGTTTGGATCGTCCGCCGTTTCACCCATTTCAGCCGGCCTTTGTTGATCAGCGTGCTCGCGTTTCTGCTTTATTGTATGTTCTCGCCGCTGCAGCTTGAGAACTTCGTCTGGTCGTTTCAAACCGGATTCGTGCTGGCGGGTTGTGCCGCTGCGGCATGCTTCCTATTCGCCTGCTGGTATGCGACGCTTCCGGCGGAGAGATTGCGGCGGCGCAATTTTGCCTTGGCAGGCTGTATTTTCCTCGCCTGGGTGTCCGAAGCGAGCCTCGCCAACGGAGTGCTGGTGTGGCCATTGCTCGTGTTTATGGCGCTGGCGCTGGGATTTCGAAAGCGCGATCTGCTGATTATTTTCGGCAACGGCGTCCTGGCGGCCGCGCTGTACATGCCCGGCTACCATACGCCGCCGCTTTCCGCAAATCCGCTCGACAGCATTCATCATCCGGTAGAGGTCTTGAAGTTTGTTGTTACTTATCTAGCCTCCAGTTGGGATCCCAACGGGCCCAGCGCCTCGAATTTCCCAAGTCCGGCCGAATCTTTAACCATGCTCGCCATGGCCATCGCGGTACTGGGCGCGCTCGCTTGCTTGCGCAACTGGAAAAGGCCTTCTCCGCTGCGCGCGTTTCTCTACGCGGACATGCTGTTCGTTTTGGGCACCGCCTTTCTGACCGCTCTGGGCCGGCTGAACTTCGGATACGCGGAGGCAGCATCGAGCCGCTATCAGATATTCGCTCTTGCGTTCTGGGCCTCGCTGGCGATCTTAGGCGCTACTTACCTCAACGAAATGAAAGCCGGTTGGCGCGCCATGGCCGCCGCGCAAATCGGAGTTCTGGCGATTCTGCTGGGGACGCCCTACCGCTATAGCGGCATTGAGCACTTGTTCGCCAACAGAAAGAACGAACTTTTTGCGGGATACGAAGACCTGGTTCTGGGTCACCTGCATAGCCCGTCGATCGACAAGCTGTTTTCTCTTCCGAAACGGCTCCCGGGCTATCTTGCCATTCTTCGCGAATACCATGCGGAACCAAGCCTGGGTATGCCGGAGCTGCTGCCGGCCGACATGAATATGGATTCCTACCATGTTGCCCCGGCGAGCGCTTGTCAAGGATACATCGAACACACCGCTTTCGACACGCAGAAGGGTTATGGAGTGGCGGGAGGGTGGACGTGGGACAACGAAGACCACAGGCCGCCACAGAGAATGCTGGTTGCGTCGGTGGCAACGGGCTCGATTGCCGGCCGCAATTGGCTATTGATCTCCCGCCCGGATGTCAGCAAGATACCGGGAATCAATTCCAATATGACCGGTTGGAATGTCTCGTTTCACGCCAACGGAGACGGCCCGTACCAGGTATTCGCGATTCTTGGCCACAATCATTTGGTGTGCCGAATCGGCAAGCCGTTTACACTGCATAAGTGAAAGCATTAGTCAAAGCGGAGCGCGCGGCGGGCTTGCGGCTGGAAGAGGTGCCCGAACCGGCGCTCGGCATTAACGACGTCCTCATCCGCGTCAGCCACACCGGAATTTGCGGCACCGATCTCCATATCTATGATTGGGACGCCTGGGCGCAAGCCACCATTCCCGTTCCCATGGCGATCGGGCACGAGTTCGTCGGCGAGATCGTGGCCACCGGCTCGAACGTAAACGATTTTCACCCCGGCGAGATCGTCAGCGGCGAAGGCCACGTCGTGTGCGGGCGCTGCCGCAACTGCCTGGCCGGCCGCAGGCATCTGTGTGCGCACACGCTCGGGGTCGGCGTGAACCGGCCCGGCGCGTTCGCCGAACTGATCGCGCTGCCGATGACCAACATTTGGAAACACGATCCGGCCATCAGCCGCGAAATCGCCGCTATCTTCGATCCCTTCGGCAATGCCGTTCATACCGCGCTTTCGTTTCCTGTGCTCGGCGAAGATGTTTTGATTACCGGGGCCGGCCCCATCGGGTTAATGGCCATTCCCGTCGCCAAACATGCCGGCGCGCGCTTTGTCGTGGTCACCGATCTGAATCCTTACCGTCTCGAACTGGCGCGAAAAATGGGCGCAGATTTAGCCGCCGATCCGCGCGAAACCTCGCTCGCCGAAATGCAGCGACGGCTGGGCATGCAGGAAGGCTTCGATGTTGCTCTCGAAATGTCGGGCAGCGCGGAGGCCTTGCACCAGATCATCGCGAATATGAGCCACGGCGGCAAAATCGCGATACTCGGCATTCCAGCCCGCGAAATGCCGATCGACTGGCGCACGGTGATCTTCAACGGGCTGACGATCAAAGGCATTTACGGCCGCGAAATGTACGAAACCTGGTACAAGATGACCGTGATGCTTCAATCCGGACTCAAGATCGGCCCGGTGATTACGCACCGCTTCTGCTACAACGAATTCGAGAAGGGGTTCGAGGCGATGCGCTCCGGCAACTCCGGAAAAGTCGTGCTCGACTGGACGGACATATAGATGTACACAGCGGTTCAGCCAGATTTGGCGAAAACACTCGGCGAGATCGAACAAGCGGGGCTGTTCAAACGCGAGCGCTTTATAGAAGGCCCGCAGCAGGCCGAAATCAAAGTGCGCGCCGGAACCGTATTGAACTTATGCGCGAACAACTATCTGGGGCTTGCGAGCCATCCCGCCGTGATCCAGGCCGCGCATGAAGCGCTGGATCGCTGGGGCTACGGCATGGCCAGCGTGCGCTTCATCTGCGGCACGCAATCGCTGCACAAGCAACTGGAAAAACGCATCAGCGAATTTCTCGGCACCGAAGATACGATCCTCTACAGCTCTTGCTTCGATGCCAACGGCGGGCTGTTTGAAACGCTGCTCGGACAGCAGGACGCGGTGATTTCCGATGAACTGAACCACGCCAGCATCATTGACGGCATCCGGCTTTCCAAGGCCGCGCGCTTCCGCTATAAGAACGGCGACATGGCGGATCTGGAAGCGCAATTGAAGCAGGCATCGGGCGCGAATCGCCGGCTCATCGCCACCGACGGCGTTTTCTCCATGGATGGGCACATCGCGAAGCTGTCCGAAATCTGCGCTCTCGCCGACCGGTATAACGCCATGGTCATGGTGGACGACTCGCACGCAGTCGGATTCATGGGCGACAAAGGGCGCGGCACGCACGAATACCATCACGTCATGGGACGGGTCGATATTCTGACCGGCACGCTGGGCAAAGCGCTGGGCGGCGCGAGCGGAGGCTACACCAGTGGCCGCAAAGAGATTGTCGAACTGCTGCGCCAGCGCTCGCGTCCCTATCTGTTCTCGAACTCCGTTGCGCCGCCGATCATCGGAGCTTCGCTGAAAGTTCTGGATCTGCTGACGGAAAGCTCCGAGCTTCGCGAGCGCTTGTTTCGCAATACGCGGCTATTTCGCGAGCGCATGAGCGCCTCCGGTTTCGCTATTGTTCCCGGCAAGCACCCCATTGTGCCGGTCATGCTCGGGGACGCGGCATTGGCGACGCGCATGGCCGATGCCTTGCTCGAAAAGGGAGTTTACGTGATCGGATTTTCTTATCCGGTCGTGCCACAGGGCAAGGCGCGCATCCGCGTGCAAGTTTCCGCCGCGCACACGGACGATGAGCTGAAATACGCCGCGCAACAGTTTGCTATCTGCAAACGCCAGCTCGGAATCTGACTCCGGTGACCTTGGTCACTGCGGCAGGTTGTCCCGGCTCCTAGACTCGAAATAAAGGAGCAGTTTTGGAAACACTAAACATCTTAGAGAGAGTCAAATTCGATAGCCAGCGTCCGGTGAGTCAGGCATTGTTTCAGGGCCCCGGGCCGAAAGTGATGCTGGTTTGCTTGAAAGCCGGTCAGAAGGTGCCGGAACACGCGGTTCCGGTGCAGGTGATCGTGCAGACTGTTTCCGGCCGGGCGCGCTTCTACGACGGGGCCGCGCCATTCGAGATGACCACCGGCTCGCTGCTGCGCCTGGACCCGTCGCGCCCGCACGCGGTGGAAGCGATCGAAGACAGCATTTTGATGGCGACCATCCTGTCTCCCGGAGCGCAAGCGGAGACAAACGGCGAGTTGGACCTCCGCCAGGTGCCGCGCGGTGAAAGACATCCGCTCGTATTTGCCAAATTCGACAGCCTGGTTTTGGGCGACCACATGGTGCTGGTCAACGACCACGATCCGAAACCGCTGCACATGCAATTCGACAAGCTTCGCCCCGGCGAAGCCGAATGGAGCTATCTCGAGCAAGGGCCGGAAGTCTTCCGGATACGCATCTCCCGGACTGCTTTTGCATCGCCCGAGTCAGGGCCCGCTGAGCTTCGCCAGCGTTCCTAAGCGGAAGGCTCGGTCAAAGATCCTTACGGCGCGATATAACCGTGGCGGTGTAGCGGTCACCGCGGTAAAGCGAACGCCCGTACTCGACGAGTCCGCCTTCGACATCGTAGACAACTCTTTTCAAGGAGAGAAGAGCTGAGCCACGCTTCACTTGAAGCAACTCCGCCTCCTCTTTTTGAGCCGGAACCGCCTCTATTTCTTCTTCCGACCAACACAGCTTTAGTCCAAAGTGAGTCTCAAGCAGAGCATAAAGGGATCTCCTCTCAAGGTCCTGGTGGTCGAGGCCGGGGAAACGGCGGGCAGGCAAGTGCGACGTTTCCACTCCGACCGGTTGCCGATCAGCGAGCCGAAGGCGGCGAACGATGAATACCTGGTCGCCCTCTTGCAGTTTCAGCGCCTCCAAAACCTCGGATCCGGGAACGGCACATTGAAATAAAAGAACCTTTGAAGACGGCTTTAGGCCGCGGCGCGTCATTTCTTCGGTGAAGCCCCGCAATTCCTGGGTGTTTTTCTGCAGACGTCCGGCTGCAACCAAGGGCCGTTTACCCTTCACCACGTTAATTAAGCCTTCCGCCCGCAGGATTTGGAATGCCTGGCGAACCGTCATCTTGCTGATGGCCAACTCGGCGGCCAGTTCGCCCTCCGACCAAAAGGGTTGGCCGGGCGAAACAACTCCGGATTGGATCGCTTCTTTCATTTGGTCCGCAATCTGGCGGTAAAACGGCACAAAGCTGTGTCGATCCAAAGATATTTGTGCGGGAGAAATCGCATTTAGCATTGTGTGATCTCTAGCGATGTAGCTTGCTGCTTGGGTATACTTGTATCATAATAGAAGCTCCGCTGAAGCGGTAGCCCAGATGAAATCGAGTACGGAAATCATTCGCGCCCTCAAGGACGGACTGCTGGTCTCCTGTCAAGAACCGAAAACCTCGCCTCTGAACCACCCGCAAATCATAGCAGCGTTGGCGAAAGCGGCGGAAATATGCGGCGCGGTCGGCGTGCGCATCGAGGGCACGAAGAATATCCGCGCCGTTTGCTCGTCCGTAAAGCTTCCCGTTGTGGGAATCGAGAAACTAGGACGCGGTATTAGGCCGGTTTACATCACCCCTACACTTGCTTCCGCCCGGCGCGTGGCTCGTGCCGGCGCAACGATCGTCGCCTTGGATTGCACGGCGAGGCAGCGGCCCGGCAACGACTCAATTGAGGCGATTATCGGCGATCTGAAGCGGAAATCACCGGCACTCGTCATGGCAGACGTGTCGACGGTCGAGGAAGGCATCGCCGCGGCCGGTATGGGGGCCGATCTGGTCGCAACGACGCTCTACGGTTATACGGGCGAGGAGTGCGATCACCGCGGGCCGGCCTTCGGGTTGTTGCGCAAGCTCGTTCGTAACGTTCCGGTGCCCATTATCCTGGAAGGGCGCGTCCACACGCCCGAGGATCTGCGCAAAGGATTCGAGCTGGGAGCGCACGCCGTCGTGGTGGGCACCGCAATCACAAACATCGAATGGCTGGTGCGCACGTTTATCGAATCTACGCCGCGTGCTAAGGAAGATTTACGAGCATGAGCCTTTTCCTTGCAGTTGATGGCGGCCAGACTACGACCAAAGCGCTGCTGGCCGACGAATCCGGGAATATCCTGGCTCGAGCTTCGGCGGGACCCAGCAACCACACCGAGGAGCCGGGCGGCCCGGAGCGTCTCGCGCGTGTCAGCGGCGAAGTCATTGCGAGCCTATGCACTCAGGCGGAAGCAGCAGACCCGGAATTTACCGCAGCCTGCTTTGGCATGACGGGCGAGACCCGCCTGAAAGCGCAAATTCTCAGCAAGCACGTTCGCACATGCTATTTGAGCGTTGTGCACGACTCGATCAATGCTCTCGCCGGTGCGGCGGCCGGAGATCCTGGAATCGTCGTGATTGCCGGAACGGGATCCGTCGCACGCGGCCGCAATGCCGCCGGGCGCGAGATGCGCGTGGGAGGATGGGGCCACCTTTTTGGAGACGAAGGGAGCGCCTACTGGATCGGCCGCGAAGCGGTCCGAGTTGCCGCCGCGGATGAAGACTTATTGGGTCCGAAGACCTCGCTGACGCGTTTGCTGCTCGACCGAATCCCAGTCCCGTCCGTCTCCCAATTGATGGAGAAGTATTACTCAGGCGAATTGACGCGCGATCATCTCGCCGGCCTTTCCGTTTGGGTTGCCGAAGCGGCTCAATCGGGTGAGGCAGTGGCCCGGGCCATCTTACAGGAAGCGGGCCGCCTTCTGGCGCAGCCCGCGCTGGCGTTGATGACGCACTTATTCCCCGACCAGGGTGATTCGCCGAAAATCTATTACACAGGCGGCGCTTTCGAAAGCCCTTCGGTTCTTTCCGCATTCCGAAATGCACTGCTGCATATACATCCCCGGCTCGAGATCGAACCTCCGATTTTCCCACCAGTCTTTGGCTCGCTCATTCTGGCCTATCAATCCGCCGGAATTACTTTATCCGAAGCCGCCTTCCAATCATGGAAACGCCTCCTCGTCCGAACCGGGCCTGATGGCATGCGGCCGTAATCGCGCCATTCTTTCCGGGCGCGGGCCCCAACAGAAGCAGGACTGTTCAGGAGCGGCGCAGACGGCCAGATCGGAGATGCTAGCCCAACGCGCTCGACCAGCCTAGCGTAACGATTGCCAATAGCAACACCAAGACTCCACCCGCCATCCACCGCCTTTCCTTCAGACGAGTCAGTTTCCACTCTCCGGCGAAAGCTCCCCAGGCGTTCGCGGTGAGCAGACCGGCAATCAGGCTCAGGGGCCATCCAATTGCGGGGCCGATCTCTCCCAGCTTCGGCGCGGCAAATCCATAAACAAAAATACTTCCGCCCCAGAGCAACCCCATTGCGATAGCCAGGCCGAAGAGCGGAGTGGCTTTGGAAAGCGCATAGTTTCCAAAGCTTCCATTTTTTTTAAATAAGTAAGCACAAAAGCATAAGTTCGCCACCGCTCCGCTTATGAGCATAAGGAACCAAACCAGGTTCGATCCCGCGAAGGTACTGTAGCCCATGTGAACTGCCGTCTGCAATACAGGCTGCGCCGAACTATAGCCGATATTGAAAACCGCCGAGAGCAGACCGGAGCCGATGCAGAGAGCTAGCCCAGCGCCAAAGGGACGCCGATGCCCCACCATTTCTCCCCGCACCCGATCCGCCTTGTCCTTCTGGCTTTTTTCTTTGAGAAATCCTGCGTATCCGCAGCATACAATCCCGGCGATTCCGATGAGGGTTCCGGCGATGATCGCTTGACCTTGCGCCCGGCCCAGCCGTTCGGGAGCGAGCAGCAGGATAGGAAGAAACGATCCAAGAGATGCGCTGATTGCGAGCACGAGCGTATTTCCGAGAGAAATACCGACCGCGCTTACTCCTTGTCCGAACATGATCGCACCAAATCCCCACGCAAATCCGGTAATGCAGGCTATGACAACGGCATCCGTGGGCGCGGTCGCTAATATCTTCGCAAAGCCGGGGACGGTAATGGCGATGATCGCAACGGGCATAATGATGCAGGAGACCAGAATGAAAACCGCCCATACGTTTTCCAACGACCATCGCCCGAGATATCTCATGGGCAGCGTGAACGTCCCATTCATGATCCCGGAGACGAGAGCAAAGATGATGCCCAAAGCTAACGCTGAAACCGTGAAATTCATTTACAGCTAGCGTTTCGGCGAAAATTTCTGATGCGGTGCAATCTCGGATAGTTAGCGTCGTGTCCAACCGCTGCAATCATAAATGTCATGGCCCCTCGCTATCGCTCGCGCTTCTAAAGCTGCAACAGAACTGCAACCAGTAAGGGGCGGCGAGATAACGTGCGGAAGTTACGTCGCACTGCATTAGCCGAACATAACCGACACTAACTTCTTCAAGTTAGTACTCAGTTCGTTGCGTCCGGTTACATCCCATAGCGAAGTTTTTAAGCGGCGCATTCCCAAAACGGAGGAAATCCACGTTTGTGTCCATCCCGTTTCGATGGACCATGGTCCCCAGCCCCAGTCCGACGCGCTCGCCCAGTAATCCCACCTCCGGTAATCGAAAGCGCGAAACCAGCCGCCGGCAAACTCCGGATGAGCTTTCGATTCAATTTGAATCCGGCAGAGAAAATGGGCGAGTTTATCTTCCGCCTCGCGGTAAACCGCGTCACGCGTAGCCGCGGCGGCTTCATGGAGTCCAAGAAACGCAAAATTGCAGGTGTAGAGAAGATCGCAGGCCGGGTCCCCATTTTCCTGAATCAAGGACACTTCAGATGTCCCGTATTTCTCATTCGACGTTGGCGGCGGAATCGCGCTTTCCGCTGGATTTCCGAGATCTTCCCGGATAGCGCCAGAGCTTACCTGAAAAGCAAGCAGATCGGTCGCTATTCGTTTGAGCCACTGGCGATGTTCCGGTTTATCTTCGAGGCGAACAAGCCATGCTAACGGAAGCAGCATACGCGCACGTTCCTGCTGAAAACCATTGGTCCAGCGCCACTGATTGGGATAGGCATTCATGGTCATACGAATGCCGGTCCGGGCTCGATCCAGGAAAGGCGAGTAATGGGTCTTCTCGTAAGCCCTCAAAAAACATGCCCAAGGATAAGCCTCAAAGTGAGGATGATAGTTGACGAACTTCTCATCGTAAAAATGACGCCAGCCGAGTTTTTGCAATTGGCTTTCCGTGATCCTGTTCGGGCGGAAGCCATAAACCCCGGTGGTTCGCAGATTGGCAAGCAAGCAACGCAGGATTTTTTCGTCCCATTGGTTTGATCCAATCAGTCCGGCCGCGGCCATGCTGCCTAACAACAGCCTGGCGTTGTCGTCGCCGTAATAAGTACCGGGAGAGCCAGGCACGTTCCATCCAACTAAACCATAAGACGGACTATGAGGATCGTTGCGGGGACCGGATGCAAGCGCCGAACGGAAATAGATGAAATCATTGAGATTCGCAGCGATCTTACGGTCTTCGATTTTGTGGTTCAATACGCCCGAACATGCCATCGCCATCGAAGTCTCTCCGGCGCAATCGGCGCGCAGATTCCAGCCCACCGGCTGCTTTCCGTTCCATTTGATCGTACTCGAGAAACCCTCCAGCACGCCATCACTCCCGTCTCCCAGCGGCCACGATGGTTGAGGGCCAGGCTGCGGCTCTCCGGATTTCGCGTATTCCTCTACATAATGCTTCCATTGCGGAGCGACAAATAGCCGCGCGTTGCTGAACCAGGCGATTCCCTTTCGAAATGCATCCAGCTCCGCTCCATCGGGTAGCGCATGGTTGCGGTCGAGTGACGGATGCACAGCAGGGGTCCATTTCAACAGTGCACTTGATTGTCCGGAAGAGAGCCAGGTCAAAATCCATCGCCAGACATGCGCCCAGGCTTCGGCGGGGTCATAGCGTCCCTGGATGAAGCTGCTGAGTCTTGTCGTCGCAATCAGAATATTGTGCCCGAGATCTTTGACCAGTATCGGCTGGACGCCTTCTTTCGGCAATCCGTAAACCGCCGTGTCGAAGCCTGCCACTCGCGCCAGAACCAATTCCGGATTGGGCGCAGACATAGGGATGTAATAGCATTCGTGGAGCGATAGAATGCACATCTTCTCGAGGGCGGGTGCAAATGAGTCAGAGGCTACCACGACTCGCTCTAAAATATTATGGTTTTTGCCCAAAGCAATCATCTGAGGCTTCCCTACATCTGTATGAGGAAGCGAAGATGGGAACTCTAAATACAAGCGCAGCCGCTTTTGGGCAGCGTTCTGAAATAAGCTAGCCTCCATATGGGTGGCTTCGTTCGGATATCCCTCGGCGAGTACCAGGACGGGCGAATTCAGGGGTGCGTGGCTCACAGCCTCTTTCGCGCTTTGGTGGCGGAAACAAGAAATGCCCGAAGAAGTTGCAACGCGATAAAGGTCGTTGTCCTCACGGCAACTGAAGTGCAACGAATTTCGCTTCGACGCTTCCGCCAGCGCCGGCGTGAAGGCTATCAACGGAATGGCGCCGAGAGTCTTCAGGAGATCTCTGCGCAACATACATTTTGGACTGTTCTTCATGATCAAAACTCAAGGCGCAGCGAAAACTGAATGTTTCGCGGACTCCCGGCCGAAGTGATCCGGCCCACCTGGCTCGGAACACTGATATTGCTTGCAGGTCGATTGAAGTTCGGATGATTTAAAGCGTTAAAGAAATCCGCCGTGAAGGTCAGCTTATATCTCTCGGTAAGCAAGAATTGTTTTGAAATCGATGTGTCCCAGTTGGCAAAGCCCGGACCGAAGAGAGAGTTAGGAGCGGAATTCCCGTAAGTAAAAGGTTGTGGCACCGTAAATGCCGCCGGGTCGAACCAGCGGTCGAGCGTTGGATGATCAACGGTGGGATCTCCGATGATATCCGCGCGGCTACTTGGCCAGCCTTCCACGTGACTCGAGAAGTTCACCGAATAAGGCAGCCCGCTACCGAGCGTCAGAATTCCAGTGGTCTGCCATCCGCCCCAAATAAGGTCAAGAGGCTTGCTCAGATGCGAGAGGAACCGCCGTCCTCTGCCAAAGGGCAGATCATACACGTAATTGCCGACAAAGTATTGCTGCCGGATGGACCCATCGTTCCCGCGATCAAGGCGGATATTCCGATTATCGGTCGGGACAACTCCGTAGAGCGAGGCTCCAGCATCGAGCATTTTTGTCCAAGCATACTGAGCCTCGAGTGAGAGCCCGTTTGAGAAACGCCGCCGAACTGAGAGCTGCAGGGATTGCGTACTGGCTGTCAGACCGTTTTCGTAGAAATGGATCGGCCCAAATGGCTGATATGGCCGGCGAGGCTGCACCGGACCGGAAGCAGGCGGAGGGTCATTGATATTGAAGTTCTGAGTGAGGTGCTCGGTTTCCGCGCCCAGATATGTAGCGCGTATCGCTGTTTGAGACGAGATTTGTGACTCGACAGTGAAGTTCCATTCGCCGGTCATCGGATACTTGTAGTGAACTGGATAAGCACTCACACTGACACCGCTGGGAATCCCGCCTTCGCCAGCCGGGAATGCGTTTGCGAAGGTAAGGGTCGGCTTTGATTCCGACAACGGTTCGAAGCTTTCCTCTCCCGTAAATGGAGGATTAACAGCGAGCTCGTATGACCCAAAGGCCCATGGTATTTTTTGATAGTAAAGACCGTAGCCCCCGCGAATCACAAGCGCCGAGCTTTTGAACGGACGATAGGCAAGCCCGAAGCGCGGTGCGATTTGTGTATTGTCGGTACCAATATAGTTGCCGGGACCGAGACCGATGGTCGATCCTTCGATGATGGGCAAATTATGGTACGAAGACAAGTCGCCTTTACCTTTAAGGATCACTAGTTTGTTAATATCCGGGTACCAATTCGCCATGTTCCCTTGTGTGTTCTGAAAAAGAGTAGGAAGATCGTAGCGCAGCCCGAGATTTAACGTTAAACGCGGAGTCACCTTCCAGTCGTCCTGGATATAAAAGCCGTACCGGTCATTGGTCGGAGTCGCCGATAGAGGCGCAATGGGCCGGCTCGATCCGGCTAAATCTCCGAGAAGGAAATCGGCAAACGCATCTCCTGTGTAGCGGCCAGTAAATGAGAAGGATCCCAGGCTAGGATTCTGAAAATTGTAAAACTGCCAATGCATGAAGGATATCCCGGCTTGTATCAGATGCTTCCCCTTCATCCATGTCAAATCATCGGAGGCTTGATAAGTCTGCTCCGTATCTCCGCTTCCTGTCCAATCGCCCAAGCCAGTAAAACCTGTGATCGAGACATCGGGAAGCCCGCCTAATCCGGCGATTGGAGGCGTCAATCCCGGAACTAATTTGCTGGCGTCGAGATTGGTGTTCTGAGATTTGTTTCTGTCCCAGACGCGATTGTAGCCGAAGGACGCTGAATTCATGAGCGAAGGCGAGACATTCCGGATATAATGCAAGGCGTAGTTCTGCCAGATATGCGGCGCAATTTCACCGCCCCATTTGTCCGTGGTACCTGCCGTGTCATTAGGGGTATAGCGAGCCGTATAGTATCGACCAGACAGTTGATTTTTGTCGTTAATCGTATAGTCGATTCGCCCCTCGTATCGCATCTCGTTCTGCTTGATTCCCACGTTGCCAACCCAATTCGTGCCGAGTCCAGCAGGCGAAGAGGAAGCCAGATTAGGGGTATCGAAATAAGGGAAAAGTCCCTTTGAAACTGAGCTAATCCGGGCGGCGGGAATTTGATTGTTTAGGAACGGCTGTCCCGTTTCTGGATCCGTAATGGGCGGAAGGCCGGAAAAGTCCCCATTGAGGAGCGCTTCTGTCGGCATTGCTCCTTCCCGCGTCGCGGATGAGCGGTATGTGAGCCCCTCGAAACTGCCAAAGAAGAATAGCTTATTCCGCTTAATGGGGCCTCCCAGCGATCCGCCAAATTCGTTGCGCACGAAGGGAGGCTTGGGCAGACCCGTTGCAAAGAAATTCTTGGCGTCGAGCGCGGCGACACGGTTATACTCGAACGCACTGCCATGGAACTGATTCGTTCCGGATTTGGTAACAATCGTTATGGACACAGCACCTGTACCGGACTTCGCCGATCCCATGCTGTCCACGACCTTGAATTCAGCTATGGAATCGAGAGAGGGCACACCTGTTCCCAGGTAGCCATTCTCCGGTTCCAGCGCGCTGGTGCCATCGACCGTTTCGTTGTAGCTGCCTAGCGTGGTGGCGCCCGCAATGCGAGGAGTATTGCCCGAGTTCTGTACACCTGGCGCGAGGGCTAGCAGACCAAAAATCGTGGAGCGGCCATTTAGCGGCATCGATTGAATCTGTTTTGTATCGACGACACTGCCCACCGAAGAGGTATCGGTTTGGACAATCGGCGCTTGCGCGGAAACCTGAACCGTAGAGACACTCTTCCCTACGGTTAGCGTCGCGTCTTCGCGCACAGTTTGGCTGACGGAAAGGACGATGTGGTTTACGGAAAAGCTTTCAAAGCCCGGCTGTTGCACGGTGACCGCGTATGTTCCCGGTATCAGATTGGAAAACGCATATTCGCCATCATTGTTCGTTTTTCGCTGGGCGGATATGTTCGTGCCTTTGTTGTGCACAGTGACGGTAGCGCCTTGCACAATGGCGCCCGACTGATCCGTTACCCGGCCCAAAATCGTCCCGCGGCCTGACTGAGCACGAAGCGCCACCGGAGCCAAAAACGCCAGTATCGAGATTCCGGCAAGAACTCCCAAACTCCGCAGCATACATTCCAACGAAAGACCTCCCCAGAGAGCACTCCGCATATTGCAAACCTCCTTGTTCTAGACTGTTGCCTAGCTAGACACCTATATACATGTAACGCCGAAGGCCCGCCTTTGTCAAGCAGTATTTCGGCGTTTGCCGGCCGAAATGCAGGTGATTGTCTTTTTGGGCTTTGCCCCCGCGCTTCAGAATCAACAACCTGCAGGCGCAGAACGGCTGGCCTCCGTCGTACTCTGAAATGAAACATGGCGCCGCAGGAGCCCGTGCACACTTTTGAATTGCCCATTTCGGTTTCGGCGGCCGATATCGACCAGATAGGTCACGTCAACAACGTGAGCTATCTGCGCTGGGTGCAGGATGCCGCCGTTGCTCACTGGAGGGCTGCCGCGCCCGCGGCCGATCAGGAGAAACTCCTCTGGGTTGTGCTG
>JBOGMI010000793.1:0-1748 GCA_050746645.1 Bryobacteraceae bacterium
GAAATCGACCGCGCCATGCGCTGGGGGTTCGGCCACAAACTGGGGCCGTTCGAACTCTGGCAAGCCATCGGCTTCGAGTACATCGCCCAGCGAATGGGGACGGAACTCCCCGAGAATATCCGCCGGATGCTCTCCTCCGGTGACGCGTCCTTCTACCGTCCGCGGCAGTATTTCGATGTGCAGCGCACGGCTTGGAATGCGCTCGAAGACCGGCCCGGCATTCTCATTCTCGCCGATCTCAAACAGGAGCGCGGCACGGTGGATGCAAACTCCGAAGCCTCGCTCGCCGATTTGGGCGAAGGCGTGTTGTGCCTCGAATTTCATAGCAAGATGAACACCCTCGGCGAGCCCGCTATCCTTCTGATGCGCCGCGCGCTCGACCTGCTGCATAGCAATTTTTCTGCGCTCGTCATCGGAAACCAAGGGGATAACTTCAGCGCTGGAGCCAATCTCACCGCTATCCTCGCGGCCGCAGAAAACCGCGATTTCGGCTGGATCGAGCGCTTCATCCGCAACTTCCAAGACGTTTTGCTGGCTATCAAATACGCGCCAAAACCAGTAGTTTCCGCCGCTTTCGGCCGCGCACTCGGCGGCGGCTGCGAGGTGCTCCTGCACAGCACGCGTGTGCAGGCTTTCGCCGAACTCTATATGGGACTGGTCGAGCGAAACGTCGGCTTGATTCCTGCTGGAGGGGGAACCAAAGAACTTGCCATGCGCTTTGCCGATCCGATGCAAGGGCTCGGCCTCATCGCCAATGCAACGGTTTCCAGCAGCGCTGCCGAAGCTCGGGAGCTGAAACTGCTGCAACCTGCTGACCGCATTTCCATGAATCCCGAGCGCCTGATCGAAGATGCAAAACTCTTTGCGCTCGCACTTGCGCCGAACTATCAGTCGGGCGAAGCGAAAATCGAGATCGTCGTCTCCGGCGAGGCAGGCTATTGCCGGATGCGTGATGACTTGCAAACGAGGCTGCAAAACAGCGCCATTACCCAACACGATTTCACCATTCTGGAAAAAGCGGCCTACGTCCTCAGCGGCGGCCGCACCGCCAATACTGTCGTCACCGAACAGCGGTTGCTCGATCTCGAACGGGAAGCCTTTCTCGCCTTGTGCGGCATGCCTCTCTCGCAGCAGCGCATCGCCTCCATGCTGCAAACCGGCAAACCTCTCAGAAACTGAACCGGCCGTGGAAAAGCAGGCTGAGGCTGAGAAACGGCTTGCATTTTCCTGAATTTCAGACTAATCTACATACACTACAGGCCCGGGAGGACTTCCATGAAGAAGTGCAGTGTGTGTGTACTCATCTTCGTCCCTCTGATCATGAGCGCGGCGCCGCCCGCCAGTCAGGAAGAAACAGAAGCTCTGAAGGCCTGCGCCAAAATGGTGCTTGCCGGTTTCCGTAAAATCGCTCCGTCGCGAGACCTGCGGTTTGAAGGCAAAGTAGCGGAAGCGACCGCGCTTTGCCGGGGAGGACACCAGGCGCTGTTGTTCCGCAATACGCCGTGGGTGGATTGGTCGCATTATTGGGGAACCGGCGACGAAGCCTCCCTTCCCTCTAAATTCCTTTTAAGTAAAGCCGTGGCCCAGCGCGGCGTCGCAGGCGCGCTGCTGGACCTGGAATATCAACGCGTCGAGTTAATCAAGTTCAATCTCTTCGACAATGCCGGAACGTATAAGGACTACATCAACGGGCGCGATGGAGTGGGAGGGCCAGCGCTGAAGACATGGCCGGAGATGCGTTTGAAACC
>JBOGMI010000794.1:0-18217 GCA_050746645.1 Bryobacteraceae bacterium
GTCCTGGCTCATGTTTTTGCCTTTCAGCACCTGTTTGTAATTGAATTTGATGCGTTTATCTCCGCGTAAGACATAGATATGCTTGCGATTGGCGAATTCCTGCAATCCGCCGGCTTTGCTGATTGCCTCCAGCACCGTCGTGGGCGCGACAAGCGGATACTCACCCGGCCGGTTGACTTCGCCGTCCATGTAGTATTTCTTGCTCTGTACTTCCTGGACCGTCACCGTGACCAACGGTTTCACAACATACTTGGAGAGGGCTTTGGCAATGATGTTCTCCACTTCGTTGGGGGTTTTTCCGCCGGCGGGAAGATCGCCTACGAGCGGGAGGGTGATATTGCCGTCCTCGTGAACGGAAACCGGGCCGCTGAATCTCGGCTGGTTCCAGACCCGGATCATCAATATGTCGGTCGGGCCGATCTTATAATGGCCGGAATCGACCGGAGCGCCAGCCTTGGTCCGCAAGGGCGCGTTGCTCTTCGGTGCGACGGAAGGCTGCTGTGGCTGATTCTGCGGAGCGGGAGGCGGTGTCACCGGCTTCTGCTGGGCGATGCTGTGCATCGCAAAGATAAACAACAACGTACTCGCCGCGGCAGATGCCTGGATACGAAAAGAGGGATGACTCATGAATTTAGCTTTTCGGGTTGTGGGCACCCAATATCCTTGATTCTACAAACTTTTCCGGCGTTTCACAGCGGTTTTGGCCGTCTGGTACTAGTGTCTCCTAAACTTCTTTCGGCTAGCGGGGCCGGAAGCTTTAGAGGTCTGTCGAAAAATGCCGCCCTTCCTAACGGCCCCTCCCTAACGGTCGGGGTTCTGTAGCAATTTCAAATGGCGATAAACCAGCGAGATCGGCAGGCCGACAACATTTTGGCAGCTACCCTCGATGGAGTCGATGAACTTCGACGCGCGGCCTTGGATGGCATAAGCACCCGCTTTGTCCCTCGGCTCTCCGCTTCGAGTGTACTCCGAAATCTCGTCTTCGGTAAGCGCGGCGAAAGAGACCTTAGTAGCGGCGGTATCGACGATGCTCCGTTGTGCGGCAAGCAGGCAGATGCCGGTATATACGTAATGGTCGCGGCCGGAAAGTTTTCGTAGCATCCGCGCTGCATCCTCGTCGTTCGCCGGCTTGCCGAACACCTCGCCGCCTGCCACAACGATCGTATCCGCACCCAGCACGATTTCGGCGGGGCCGGCCGGGACAGCACCGGCTTTTTCTTCGGCCATCCGGCGTACGAAATCGAGCGGCGATTCCCAGCGCCGGCGTTCTTCGGATATCTCCGCCGGACGAACCACGTGATCGAGACCGGCGGCCAGCAGAAGTTCGTGGCGGCGCGGGGATGCAGAAGCCAGGATAAGCATGGATTGAAGATAGCGGAAGCGCACTCGGTGAGGGCGTATGATGGAAACCGTTATGACAGGCAACGTGCTTACCTTGCGGCAATCACTTCTCTTTCTATTACTTTTGACTGGATTCGGGGCCTCGTCGGTCCTGGCAGCGGGGCAGGATTGGACCGAGTTTGGCGGCAACGCGCAAAGCTCCAGCGCCTCCAACGCTCCCACCGGCATCACCGCCAAAAACGTTGCCTCTCTGAAACGGCGTCAAGTGAAACTCGACGGCACTGTGGATTCCACCGCCATCTATCTCCACAACGTCACCGTAAAAGGCTCCAGCCATGATGTGTTTTTCGTAACCACCACTTATGGAAAGACCATCGCTGTGGATGCGGCGAACGGCGGCATCCTTTGGGAATACACGCCGTCCAAATACAGCAGTTGGGAAGGCACGCGCCAGATCACCAATAGCACTCCGGCCGCCGGTCCCGGCCGCCGCTACATCTATGCCGCTTCGCCCGACGGCGTGGTGCAAAAACTCGCCGTCTCGAATGGACACGTGGGTTGGAGAACGCCGGTGACACGGCTAGCGCACCGGGAGAAGATCACGTCCGGGCTGAAGATATTTCACGGTCACCTGATCGTCGTTGTCGGCGGCTACATCGGCGATCGCCCGCCCTATCAAGGCCACGTCGCCATTCTCGATGCCAAGAGCGGCAAACTGCTGCACGTGTGGAATTCGCTCTGCAGCAATCGCACTGGTTTGCTCCAGCCCAGTTCCTGCTCGGCCACCCGGTCCTCGATCTGGGGACGCGGCGGCGCGACCATTGACCCGAAAACCGGCGATATTTTCGTGGCCAGCGGCAACGGTCCTTACAACGGGAAAACGAATTGGAGCGATGCCCTGATCGAGCTGAACGCCAGCGCCACCCGGATGCTCGGCAATTACACTCCCTCCAACAATTCCTACATGAACGAGCGCGACCTCGACATGGGCTCGACTTCCCCCGCACTGCTGGGCGACGGGATCGTCGCCCAGGGAGGCAAAGATGCGAAAATTGTGCTGCTCAAAATCTCGCAGATTGCCGGCACGGGCCCGCACCAGGACCATGAACTGCAAGTCGTCTCCACTCCTGGGAGCGATATGCTCTTTTCCGACCTGGCGGTGTGGCGCCACAACGGAGAAACCTGGGTTTTCGCCGCCGATAAGGGTGGCACGGAGGCCTGGACCTTCAGCAACGACAAACTCACCGGAAAATGGAAGAACGGCACTGGCGGCACCAGCCCTCTCGTTGCCGGCGGCTTGTTGTATGTCTACGATCCAGCAGGCGGCCTGGATGTCTACGATCCGGCAAGCGGAAAACACATCGCCGATCTCTCCTGCGGCCCGGGTCACTGGAACAGCCCCATCGTCGCAGACGGCAAAATCGCTCTCCCCGAAGGCAACGCGAACCATCACGCCTCCAGTGGCATCCTCGACATCTGGAGCTTGCCGAGCGGACATTGATGACTGCGAAATTCGGCGCGGTGCCGGCGGGCTTGTATCTGAGCGCGACGGGTGGCGCTGGTAGGATGTCTACCGCAGCAATCCGCGGACTCTCTCTTCCAGTGCGGGGCGAGCGGCCGGAAGCAGCTTTTCGAGCAGCCCCAGATCCGCGTCCACGATCACTTCCCGATCCGCCACTTCGACAGTGCCCTTAATCGGCGCGCTGAGAAAACCCACCTTGGCGGAAAAGGAAAAATGCAGTGTGTCTCCGTTCCAGTTACGCTGCTCGTTGGTAATCTGCAGCGGCATTCCTCCCACGCCGCTGAGCAGGCTCTCGAAAGAGCGGTCTACGCTCGCTTTGACCTGCTCTTTGGGGCGGCTGTGGGATACCGTGATGCGCATGCGTTCGCGTCTATTGTCCTATAGAGGCATAGAGCGGGTGCGGGAGACCATCGGGGTTTGTGGTCTGTCGGCCTGTGAGCATTTGGCAGACGACAAAAAAAGATCGTCTGCCCCACTTAGGCGCCGATTTTGGCCAGAGCCCGTTGGGCTTCCAGGCGGTCGCGAACCAACCCCAAGCGCTTGGCGCGCGCAATGATTGTCTTGAGCCGCGCGGCGGCGTGCGCCTTCTTTCCTTGTTGCGCCTCAAGCCTCGCAGCGGCCGTCCCCACCAGATCCGCGACCAAGCGGTCCTGAATGTGCTGCCGTAACACCGGACGCAAGATCGCTTCCGCTTCGGCGGTTCGATTCCGCAGCAAATTTCCCTCGGCTTCGATCGCGCGCGCTGCCGCCGCCGCTCCCGTCCGGCCTTCCGTGTCGAACACGATCCGCGCCTGGTGCGCCAGCGAAGCAGCCGAAGCTCCCTTACCTTCGTCGACCGCCAGCCGGGCGAGTCCCAGCCTCGCTTGAGCCACGCCGGCGCTGAGACGCAGTTTGGAGAACGAATGCAGCGCCTTTTCGTATCGCCGGCGCGACTGACCGAACGATCCCTGTTCGCGCGCCACGTAGCCCGCCGTCAGCAGTATGCGCGCCGGCGAATATTTGTCGCTCAGTTCGTTTGAGATTTGCAGCGCTTGGTTCACGGTTCGCGCCGCGGCGGAAATTTTGCCTTTCTCCACTTGGAGGCGCGCGAATACGGCCAGGGCCTCCACTTCGGATCTCCCGCGCGTATTCACAAGCGCCTTCAGCGCGTCGTGAATGTACTGAGAAGATTGCCGCAATTTGCCCAGGCGCAGATACAATTCGGCGAGATCGATCTCCTCTGGCGGGATCGCCGTAAAAACCTGCTGCCGGCGCAAGAGTGCCAGCGATTGGTTGAGGAGTTGCGCCGCTTGCGACAGATTTCCCTGATCGAGCCGGACACGCCCCAGCCCGGCGGAAGAGACGGCGGCTATGCGCTGCGATTTTGTCGCCCGGCCAATCTTCAAAGCGCGTGCGTAGAGGCTTGCGGCATCCGTCAGCTCGCCCGCATCGGCCGCAATCGCCGCACGGCCGCGCATGCCCTCGGTTTGTGTGCCACGATCGCCCAAGCCGGCGCCGATGTGCTGCGCCTTCTCATAAAGAGCAACGGCGCGCTTCATTTGCCCCAGCGTCCGTTCAGCCTGAGCCTGCAAGAGCAGCGCGCGGGCAAGCACGGAATGCGCCGAGCGTTCGCGCGCCTTGATCACCGCCGCTTGCGCGGCCAGGCGTGCGGCAGGATAATCGCGCAGCCCAGTCTCTGCTTCGGCCTTCAGCACATCGATCCGCGGATCTCCGCGCATGGGAGCCGGAAGCCGCCGCAGCGCATTGATCGCCTTCAAAGCCTGAGTTCCGCTCTCCAAGGCAGCCGCCGCCAAGCCATAGTCGAGATGATCGGGATAAAGCTGGAACAATGTCCGATAGGCATCCCGCGCCTTCGACCATTCCGATTCCATCCGGTAATACTCGCTTTCGACGAGCAACTGCTGCTCCCGCGGCAAATTGCCCGACAGGTGCAGCGCCTGGCGAATGCGTGAGATCGCCCGCTGCGTATCGCCTTGCTGGTAGCGCGCGCGAGCCAGTCCGGCGTAGGCGGGCGCGTAAGACGAATCGCCGGCGATCGCCTTTAGGAATAAACCGGCTGCCGGTTCGTACTTCCATACATAGAAATCCTCGAGAGCTTCCGCATAGAGCCGCTGCGATTCGGAATTCGCCGGAAGAACCGTGCGCGTAAACGCCTGTTCCCGATCCGATAACCGCGGCAGATCGAGCTTGGCGCGAATGGCGGCAGCCGCGGCGGCGATCAGCTTGGGAAGATCGTTCGCGCTCCCGCTCTGCTGAATCGACGCCGCGATTGTTCCCGAGCGCGTCTCGGCGACAACGATGTTCAGCCCGGCAGCGCTGTTTGCATACTGCCCCCAGATGGCCAAATCGGCGCCGGTATTCTCACGTACTAGCGCCAGCGCATGCTTCTTGTAGGCGCCCGGTGTGTGCAGGCCAAGTTCTAGCTTCAGCCGCGCGACACGCTGCCCGGAGGCGATGCGGAGATCTTGCCCGATTCCGAGCTCGGCGCCCAGTCCCACGGAAAGAGCTTGCGAAATACCGGCCGCACCGGCCTGCGGAGATAGATCTTGAAATCCGAGGATCGCGATGGAGGTGCGCGCCTGCGGCCGGCCCGCTGCTCCGAACCATCTTTCCGCACCCCACCCTAGTAGAACGGCGAGCGCCACGCAAGCTGCCGCAAGCCAAAATCGGCGGCGCCGGCGCGGCGGGCGGGGCATGGTGAAAATAGGAACTCGTGATCGCACGGCTTCCAAACCATTAGAGGCTAAAAGACGATGATCTCGCCACGGTGCGCTTACAAACCGTACGATTTGAGCTTGCGATAGAGCGTGGTGCGGCCAATGCCGAGCATGACCGCGGCGAGCGTGCGGTCATTCTTGGCGCGCTCGAGCGCGTGTAAGATGGCGCGCTTTTCGAGTTCCGCCAGAGGAATGACTTCCTGTTGGGGATCGCCCGGGTAAGGCGAAGCGGCCGCGGCGTTCAGCGCCTTCTCCGAGCGCCGGTTCACCACTGCGGAAGGCAGATCGGCGGCCGTGATCCAGGGGCCGGAATTCATGGCGATAATTTGCTGCACCGTGTGTTCGAGCTGGCGGACATTCCCGGGCCAGTCGAAATCGACGAACGCTTGCATCACGTCGTCCGGGATGCGATGGCCGTTTCCATACTGCCCCAGAAAATGGCCGATTAGCACAGGAACGTCTTCCTTGCGTTCGCGCAGCGGCGGAAGGCGGAGTTTCATAACGTTGAGCCGGTAGTAGAGATCCTCGCGGAAACGCCCGGCTTGGGCTTCCGCGCCGAGATCGCGATTGGTGGCCGCGAGGATGCGGAAATTGGAGCTGCGCGGCGCCAAGCCTCCCACCGGGCGGAACTGCTTTTCCTGTAAAACGCGTAGCAGTTTCATCTGGAGATCGAGCGGCAGCTCGCCGATTTCATCGAAGAACACCGTCCCGCCATTGGCGGCATCGAGCAGCCCCAGCTTCTGATTGTGGGCTCCGGTGAAGGCGCCTTTGGCGTAGCCGAACAGTTCGCTTTCCATGATGGGGCCGACAAGCGCGGAGCAATCGACCACGACAAACTGCCCACGCGGCTCCAGATCGTGAATGGCGCGCGCCGCCACTTCCTTGCCGGTACCGGTTTCTCCCTGAATCAGAACCGGGAAGCGCGATTTCGACATTCGGGTGACCAACCGGTGGACCGTCCTTATCGCCGGCGAGGCGCCGAGGAGCTTGGCGAGCGGAGACGAATCGAGTGCTGTTTGCGGAGTCACCAAAGCTGCTATTAGATAGTGCACGTTCCAGAATGAAACTCTCAGAGCAAGTCGGCAACTTGCCAATCTGCCGGAATGCGGATGAACGTGTTGGCCTCGACTCTGAGCCGGAAGCGTGAGCGACCCGGACATCGAGCCGAAATTACGGATCCCCGGAACTCTCGCCCAGGTCCGAAAAGTCGAAACGGACGAGGAACACTTTTTTATTTCGCTTGCGCAGCTTGGCTGCGAGTTCCTTGGCCGATGCGAGCGACCGCTCCTTGCCTACCAGCACCCGCCAGAGCGGCCGCCTTCCTGGATCTTCGGCGATCCGGACGAAGCTGTACTTCCGGGCGTAAGCGGCTTCCATCCGCTCGGCGTGTGCGCGGACCGAAAAGGCGCCGACCTGCACCGCATAAAAATCGGTTGCCGGATTTTCAGCCGGTGCGGCGATCACTTCGATGCGCACGCGTCCTATGCCGGGACCGAGCAGGCCGATCTTGCGCGCCGCCGCCATCGAAAGGTCAATCATCCGGCCATGAACGAACGGACCGCGATCGATCACGCGTACGTTTACACTCTTGCCGTTGGCGAGGTACGTCACCTTGAGCCAGGTGTTGAAAGGAAGGATGCGGTTGGCGGCGACCAGGTCTTCCTTATGGAAAATTTCGCCGTCGGCCGCGCGATGGCCGTCGAAAGGAATGCCGTACCAGCTCGCGATGCCCACCTTGGTGTAGCCGATGGGAAACGACGGCTTGGAAGACGCACGCGGAGCGGAGGGATGCGGCGCGGAAGGAAGCCGCACAACGCGATGGTGTCTGCGGCAGCCGGAGAGCAGCGCCAGTGCCGCGAGGGTGGCGGCGAGGATGGCGGCGAGGATGGCGCGCTGGAGTTTCTGCTGCGGCTGCCTCATCCAAAAAGGATAAAACAAAATCCCGGAAAAGCGTTTTTTTCGGTTCCGCGGAAAGAATTTTGCCCTGAGAACGCCCGGATCGAAATTTTTTCCTTGACTTCTGCCGCGAACAACCTTATATATGAATCACACGCTGTGATCTGTAATAAGGTTGCGGCAAATTTACGTTAGGGAGAATCGATCAATGAAGAAAGCAACCAAGAAGGCAAGCGCGAAGAAGTCCGCAAAAAAAGCGCCGGCCAAGAAAAAGAAGTAGTGGCGCGCCCGCGGTAGTGGGCAGACGTGTACTTCCAAGCGAAACGCCCCCGGGATTCCGGGGGCGTTTTTTATTTGCCGGGTGGGCATCTGAAATAAAAAGAGGGCATCGGTTCGCGCCGATGCCCTAGTACCGCAACGAGCAGGTGTTATCGCCCAAAACTGACCCAATCTTGCTCGCCTCCCCAGCTGCATCATCAGTAGTTGAACAGCACATTCAGCATGATCACGTTCGTGCCTTTCGGAACGGCGTTGGCGATGCCGCCAGGATTCGCGGCAGCCAAGGAGGGGCTGAAACTCGCAATCTGAGCCGGAGACATCGTGAATTGGCTGTGTACGTAGGTCAGGCTTTGATCGTCGAGAGCGACCTCGAAATGGCTGTTCATTGTATAGCTGATACCGCCAACGGTACGCTCGAAATCGAGGGGATTAGTACCGCTGATCTTCGTGTTTGGCTGGAAGTATTGGTACAAGCCGAAAAGCTTGAACGGCGAGTGCCCAACGGCTACGTGCCCAAAAACGTCGAACCCCTGCTGCCGGGTTCGGTCTCCGCCGAGAATCGCACTGGTCAGGCTACTGAAATTTGCGTAAATGGTAGGACCCAGCCCGAACTGGTCGGCAGGACCGGAACCGGAAAACAGATTTCCGGCACTGAAGGCATTTCGTCCCAGATCGTACTCTCCTGCTAACTCGTACCGCTTTGAATGGCTTTGATAGTGCATCAGGAGCGCGACCCGGTACAGCGGCGTACTTCTCGTGTCCGGGGTGTGATTGCTATAGCCGTAATCGTAGAATCCCGTCAATCCGAGGCCGGTACGGTCAACGCTTGTACCGAAGGGATACCAGGTCAGGCGCGCCATCACCTGCTTTTTGTCATCGAACTCGATGGAATGAAAGCTCGCTTGATTGAAAACCCCTAGGTCGTAGTCAAGGTCTTCCTTCCCGTTGAGCTCAATGGGGCCATGCAGACTGACGCCTCTGTACGTTGATCTCAGGCTCAAATAGTTCCAGGGCGTCAAGCTCGTATAGCGATAACCATACAGGCCCTCCTCCCAATCAACCAGAGGATTCGTTGTCTGGCCAAATGTCAGCTTGTCCTTCTTGAACGCCGTGCTCCCGGAGAACAACTTGTTGAAATCGATATAGGCGTATTTGAGTCGAAAGCCGAGGTTACCGTTGGAGCTGGAGGAGATAGCCGCATTTTTCCCGAATGCCTGAGCTCCGGATACATCCACCTGCCGGTAGATGTTCGGCGTGAACCGGAGGGTGATCATATCGTTTGGCCTATAGAAAAAGTTGATGTACGTACGAGTGATATCAAACGAGTTGTAGTGATTGTTGCCCGGGCCGGGCTGGTTGAATTGGATCAGGAACTGCGGTCGCCGCATGCCTTCTGTTTTTGACCGCACTTGTGATTTACGAGCTTTTCTCCGCGTCACAGCTTTCGCGCGCCAAATTCGGCTGGTCGTTTGTGTTCACGCAAACGTGGAACCCGGTAACCGGCCAGTTTGGCGCATTGCCTTTTCTATACGGCACGGTAGTTACGTCCCTGGTGGGGCTGCTCATCGCCGCGCCGCTGGGCCTGGGCTCCGCCATCTTTCTGTCCGAATTGGCTCCGCCGCGCCTCTCCGGCGCGCTTGCGTTCGTGGTCGAGCTCCTGGCGGCGGTCCCCAGCGTGATTTACGGATTGCTGGCGTTGTTCGTACTGACGCCGCTTCTTCGCGATCCGGTTGAGCCCTGGCTGAAAGCGTGGTTCGGCTTTCTCCTCATCTTTCAAGGCCCGGCGTATGGCGTCGGTTTCCTGGCAGCGGGAATTGTGCTCGCCATCATGGTTGTTCCGTTTATTACGTCGGTATCGCGGGAATCGCTGTTGGCGGTTCCTCGCGATCAGCAGGAGGCGGCTCTCGCGCTGGGCGCGACCCGTTGGGAGGCCACCTGGAACGTCGTGCTTCCTTATGCGCGTGCCGGAATCGCCGGTTCCATGTTCCTGGCCCTTGCCCGCGCGCTTGCCGAAACCATGGCTGTGACGATGGTGATCGGCAACGACCCCAAGATCCGGGAATCGCTTTTTGCTCCGGGTTATTCCATTGCCGCCGTCATCGCCAACGAATTTACCGAGGCGATTACGAATCTGCACATCAGCGCACTTATCGAGCTCGGTTTGGTCCTTTTTCTAATCACGTTCCTTATGAATGGGCTCGGGCAGCTATTGATGCTGGTCACGAGCCAAACGGGTTCCACTCACGCATGACTCGCCTTTCCAGACGCAAGATTACCGGTAGAGCGATGTTCGGGCTGACTCAGAAAATGGTCCGCAAGTGCCTGGATGCGTTTGTGCGGCGAGACCCGGACCTGGCGCGGGAGGTCCTGTTATCGGATGACAAAGTAGACAGCCTCCGAACTTCTGTTCATCGGGAACTGATTCAATTTATGCGGGAAGACCCGACCGTGATTGCCGAAGGCGTCGATCTTATTTTGATTTCACGCCATTTGGAGAGAATCGCCGATCACGCGACGAATATCGCGGAAGATACGCTGTTTCTGGTCAAAGGCGTGGACGTGCGGCACCATGCGGAAATAGGAGTGTGAGCGGTAATTGTTTGTCAGCCGCAAGCCGGTTTAAGACGCGGCTACCGAATCCCTGGTGAAGCTGTATCCGAATCCGCGCACGGAACGGATCAGGGAAGGATTCGCGGGATCTGCCTCTAGCTTCTGGCGGAGCCGGAGAATGTAGACGTCCACGGTGCGATCCGTCACAGCTTTGTCGAAGCCCCAGACGGCGTCGAGAAGCTGTTCACGGTTGAACACAACGCCACGACGGCCCATCAGGTATTCGAGCAGGCGGAATTCCGTTGCCGACAGCGCCACTTCCACTCCGTTTTGCAGCACACGGCGGGTATCCCGCTCCAGCTCGATTCCGGCAAATCGGAGCGTCTGCGGCACGACAGGCTGGCCGCGTAATTGAATTTTGACGCGGGCAATCAGCTCCCGGACAAAGAACGGCTTCACAATATAGTCGTTTGCGCCAAGCTCCAGGCCGACGACGCGATCGGTCTCCGAAGCCCGTGCCGTCAGGAAGATCAGCGGAATATGTGCAAACTCCGAATGCGCTCGAACCTTGCGGCAGATCTCCAGCCCGTCGGAATCGGGCAGCATGATGTCAAGCAGCAGCAAATCGGGCCGCTCGCGCCGGCACAAGTCCAGTGCGCCCATTCCGCTCCGCGCACCGCGGACGGCGAATCCCTCTTTCTCCAGGTTGTATTGGATCAAGGCGAAGAGGTCCGCATCGTCTTCGATTAATACGATTTTCTTCATCTTCTACCTAAAGATAGCTGGAAAGTGTTACAAGACGATTACGAGACGGCTCGCGCGCCGTCCCGCTAAACTGGAGTTACCTGCATGGCCGAAAGCCCTTTCGTTCACCTTCACTGCCACACCGACTACTCCCTGCTGGATGGAGCTTGCGACATCAAGAAGCTGATGGCGATCGTGGAGAGCCACCGCATGCCCGCGGTCGCCATGACCGACCATGGAAATCTTTTTGGGGCGGTGGAGTTCTACAACGAAGCGGCGAAAAAGGGCATTCATCCGGTCATTGGCTGCGAGGTCTACGTTTCGCAGCAGGGACACAAAAGACGTTCCGAATCGGATCGCTACAACCACCTGGTGCTCCTGTGCGAGAACCAGGAAGGCTACAAGAACCTGATCGATCTGGTGTCTACCGGGTACCTGGACGGTTTCTATTACAAGCCGCGCATCGACAAGGACCTGCTGGCGCAACACGCGAGAGGTCTGATCGGGATGTCGGCGTGTCTGCGCGGCGATATTAATGAAACCATCCTCGCCGGCAGGTATGAGGAGGCCAAGCGGCTCGCGGGCGAATACACGGATCTGTTCGGGAAATCGAATTTCTTCCTGGAGATGCAGGACCACGGGCTGGAGCAGGACAAAATCGCCATGCCGGAGATCCGGCGCATGTCGGCGGAAACCGGAATTCCGCTGGTCGCGACCAACGATGCCCATTATTTGACCAGCGGCGATGTGCGCGCGCACGAAATCCTGCTCTGCATCCAAACCGCGAAAACCATGTCGGACCCGAATCGGATGCGCTTCAGCACGCCGGATTTTTACATGAAGACCCGGGCCGAGATGATGACGCGTTTCGGCGAAGTGGAAGAAGCGCTCGACCGGACCTGGGACATCGCGCAGCGCTGCCAGGTGAAACTGGAGAAGGTAAAAGATCCGTTTCCGCGCTTCGACGTGCCCGCGGAGCACACGACCGACACTTACTTCGCCTACGTTGCGCGCGAGGGTTTCGAAAAACGCAGGGCGCGCCTCGAAGCGCTCGCCGGCCAGGGGCGGTTGAAACATGCGCTGCCGGAGTATGTCGAGCGGCTGGAACAAGAAATCGGCATCATCCAACAGATGAAGTTCTGCGGCTATTTCTTAATCGTCTGGGACTTTATTCGTTTCGCGAAACAGAAAGCAATCCCGGTGGGGCCAGGCCGCGGATCGGCGGCGGGCAGTCTGGTCGGCTATGCCATGGGCATCACCGATATCGATCCACTGCAGTACGGTTTGCTTTTCGAGCGCTTTTTGAATCCGGAGCGCATCAGCATGCCGGATATCGACATCGATTTCTGCACCAATCGGCGCGGCGAGGTGATTCAATACGTCACCGAGAAGTACGGGCGTGAGCAGGTAGCGCAGATCATCACATTCGGCACGCTGGCGGCCAAAGCGGCGATCAAGGACGTCGGCCGCGTGCTCGACATGAGCTTCGCCGAAGTAGACCGCATCTCCAAGCTGGTTCCAAAACAGTTGAACATCAAGCTGGAGCAGGCGATTGAGGATCGTGATCTGAAGGACTTGGCGGCAAAAGACGCGCGCGTCAAGGATGTTCTCGATATCAGTTTGAAGCTCGAAGGCGTGTGCCGGAACGCCGGCATGCACGCGGCGGGCGTGGTGATTTCCTCGCTGCCGCTGAAAGAACTGGTGCCGCTCTACGTCACCAACAAGAACGAAATCGTGACCCAGTACGACATGCTGGGCCTCGAAAAACTGGGCCTGCTGAAGATGGATTTTCTCGGGCTGACCACGCTCACCATCGTCACCGAAGCGCTGGCGCTGATCGAGAAGCACCACGGCGAAAAAATCGTCATCGAAGACCTTCCCCTCGACGATGCCGCGACCTACGAAAAGATCTTTGGCACCGGCTTCACCAGCGGCGTGTTTCAGTTTGAATCGTCCGGAATGCAGGACATCCTGCGCCGCTATCAGCCGAACCGGATCGAAGACTTGTGCGCGCTGAACGCTCTCTACCGCCCCGGGCCGATTCAGGGCGGCATGATTCCGGATTTTATCGACCGCAAGCACGGGCGCAAGCCGATCGTCTACGATCTTCCGGAGCTGGAAGAAATTCTGGCGGAAACCTATGGCGTCATTTTGTATCAGGAGCAGGTGATGCAGATTTCCAACCGCCTGGCGGGCTATTCGCTGGGCGATGCGGATATTCTGCGGCGCGCCATGGGCAAGAAGAGCGCCGAAGAGATGGCGAAGCAGCGCGCGCGATTCCTTGAGGGCGCCGCGCAGCGCGGATTTCCGCCCAAGAAGATCGCGAAGATCTTCGACCTGATGGAGCAGTTCGCCGGATACGGGTTCAATAAGTCGCATTCGGCAGCGTATGCTTATCTGGCCTATGTCACGGCGTATCTGAAGGCGCACTATGCGGTCGAATTCATGTCGGCGCTGCTGACTTCCGAAGCCGGCAATACCGAGAAGGTCGTGAAATACATCAACGAATGCCGCGAGATGGGCATTGCGGTGCTTCCGCCCGATGTGAATCAGAGCGATTTCCATTTCACGCCGGCCGGCGAAGCGATACGCTTCGGATTGGGCGGAGTGAAGAACGTGGGCGCGGGCGCCGTCGATGCGATTGTGGCCGCGCGAAAAGAAGCCGGGCCGTTCACTTCGATTTACAACTTTTGCGAGCGGGTGAATCTCGGAACCGTGAACCGGCGCGTGCTCGAAAGCCTGATCAAAGCCGGCGCGCTCGATTCGACCTCCGGCAATCGCGCGCAGCTTTCCGAAGCGCTCGATCGTGCGCTCGAATCCGGTTCGCGGAAGGCTCGGGATCAGGCGCTCGGACAGCACGGATTATTCGGCTTTCTGGAGGCGGAATCAGCCGCCCACGAATTTCCAATGGCGAATCTGAAAGACTGGACAAGTGAGCAAAAACTGGCGGGAGAGAAGGAAGTGCTGGGGATTTATGTCTCCGGCCATCCGCTCGATCGCTTCCGGCAAAAGATCGCGGATCTGGCCACGCATTCGACCGACAAACTCGAAGGATTGGAAAAGGGAATGGAGGTGAAGATCTGTGGGATTCTCACCAACGTAACCCGCAAGACCAACCGCGAGGGGAAATACTGGGCCGCGCTGAAACTGGACGACGGGCGGGGCATGGCGGATTGCATGGTGTTTGCCAACCGTTATGAGGATCTGGCGGCGGAGTTGAAGGAAGACGCGGCGATGTTCATCCGGGCGGCGGCGCTGCCGGAAGAAAGCGGCCCGCCCAAACTCTCGATTCAGGAAATGGTGCGGCTGGAAGATGCACGCGTGGATCTGCCCGCCCTGATCTCGATCCGCATCTGGCTGAAAGACGAGACCTCCGGCGAGAAGGCAAGCGCGCTAAACGATTTATTTGTGCGCAAGAGCGGGTCGACCGAGGTGCGGCTCCGCTTGGAAAAGCCGCGCGATTTCTCTCTGGTGATGGATTTGGCGAACAAAGTGAGAGCGGACCGCGAGTTCCGTACGGAGATCGAAAAGATCTGCGGGCCCGAATGCCTGGAGATTCTGGCGAGCTGACGATGGCCGAAGAGCAAACTGCCGATAAGCGGAGCGAGGACCAGCACGACAACCCGAGCTGGCAGCGCGTGCAAACGGCGCGTCACCCGAAACGTCCGCATTCGATCGACTACATCCGGGCGCTCGTCACCAATTTCCAGGAGATCCACGGCGACCGCCTTTTCGGCGACGATGCATCGATCATCACCGGGATGGGTTTTTTCGAAGGCCGTGCGGTCATGATCGTCGCGCAGCAGAAAGGCCGTGATACGAAAGAAAAACTGCTGCGCAATTTCGGCATGCCGAAGCCGGAGGGATATCGCAAGGCGCTGCGCGCAATGCGCCTGGCAGCGAAATTCCGGCGGCCTATCGTGACGCTCATCGATACGCCGGGCGCTTATCCCGGCATACATGCCGAAGAGCGCGGACAGGCGGAGGCGATCGCCTATAACCTGCGGCAGATGTCACGGCTGGAAACGCCGATTGTCAGCGTGGTGATCGGCGAAGGCGGCAGCGGCGGTGCGCTCGCACTTGGTGTCGCCAACCGCGTCTACATGCTGGAGAACTCCTACTACAGCGTCATTGCGCCGGAGAGCTGCGCGGCGATTATCTGGCGCGATTCGGGCAAGGCCCCGCTGGCGGCAGCCGCGCTGCGTTTGACCGCGAACGATCTGGCCGGAATGAGCCTGATCGACGGTATCATTCCGGAGCCGCCTGAGGGCGCCCACGCCGACCCGGATGCCGCGATTCAGGCGGTGCGCCTGAAACTGAAACAGGCGCTGGAGGAGCTAGCCGGCCTCACCACGCAACAACTTCTCGATCAGCGATACCAAAAGTTCCGCCAGATGGGCAACTACTTCACCGATCATGATCGGTTCTCCGAGGCCTCAGTCTGAACAAGATTGGCGCCATCGTCGTGGTGTTCGTGCTGGCATTCGTGGCGCTAGTGGTCTATTCGAGCGTGCACGGCGCGCGCTATCGCGTCAAGGTGTGCATGGTGTACCAGGGCCGCACAAGCTGCCGCACAGTCACCGCAAAGAGAAAACAGGACGCACTGCGCGGCGCGGTAGAAAACGCCTGCGGCGATATCGCTTCCGGCGTCACTGAAACCTTCGCCTGCCAGCAAACTCCACCCAAAAGCGTCCAATGGCTGCACCAGCCGGGACACTGATCAGATATTTAAGTCGTCAACGACTTTCTTTTGCACCGCGCCCGGTCTGCGCCACTCGTTCTCGCGAAACTTGAACGTCTGCTCACTGGCCCCAAAACTGATCACGACCGAAAGAGCGCCGGTAGGATCTTCGTTCGCCTGGACCGAGTACCCGTCCTTACGGAGGGCACGGAGCGCTTCTTCGATCTGCTGCCGGATGGTTTGCGGCGCGGAGATGATATTGGGCATGGCAGCCTTCTTAAAGCAGAATACTACTCCGCCTTGAGAACTTCCACTGGATCCAACGCCGCCGCGCGGCGCGCCGGCAGATAACTGGCAACCACAGTGGCCGCGGTCAGAACCAATGAAGCCCCAGCATAAGTTACCGGATCAAGCGAGCTGATCCCGAACAGCAGCGATTTCATCAGCCCCGTCACTGCAATTGCAGTCACCAGCCCGATCGCCACGCCTATCCCGGCCAGGCTCAGTCCGGACCGCACAAACATCCGCCTGACATTGGCCTGCGGCGCTCCCAGCGCGAGCCGGATTCCGATCTCATGCCGGCGCTGTGACACAGCATACGAGATGACGCCGTAAATGCCCACGATTCCGAGCACAAACGCCATCGCGCCCGCGATCCCCAGCATCACCAGCGTGAAGGAAGTCCGCGCCGTCGATTGATCGAAGATATCCTGCATCGTCCGCGCCGACGCCACCGGAAGACTCCTGTTCACTGACCACACAGCCTTGCGGATTTCGTTGAGGAAGCTTGCGGTTCCGGCGCGATTACTTCGGATCGCGAAGGCTACGGTGCGGTCCGAAGTTACCGAATGCGAGCCATAAAGACCTTTCATCATGGATGGCCAGTACACGGTTTCAGGCGCTGTTTCCTGGACGCCGTTTTCGCGGACATTCTGTACCACACCGACAACTTCATGCAATTGGGTTGACTTACCCGAGACGCTGAACCGCTTCCCAAGCGCGGCCAACGGCGTACCCCATAATTCGCGAGCGAGATTTTCTGATATGATGGCGACCGGTCTGAGTCCATAGACATCGGTCCACGTCAAATCCCGTCCCGCAACGATCCTGGTGCCCATCGCATGGAAAAAACCGGGCGAGACATTTTGCAATGCCCGCAATGGAGGTGTTTTGCCGCCGTAATCTTTGCCTTCCGCATAGACCAGGTCCCAGTTGGGTTCGATGCCTTCGAGCGGCATGTCGCTTGCAAATCCGACGGAGGTTACGCCCGGAATCGCCGCCAGCTTATCCAGAATGTTGTTCTGTATTCGTGTGACTTGCTCCGGCTGCGCAACGAGCGACACCGGAATCGAGATTTGCACGGTCTGGATGTGTCTCGCATCCGTGAATCCCGGCTCGACGGTTCGCAGGGCCTGAAACGTGCGAATCATCAACCCGGCGCTCACCAGCAGCACCAGCGCCATCGCGATCTGCATGACAACCAGGCAATTGCGCGAGCGATGAAGCTCCCGGCTGGCGCTCATGCTCCGGCCCGCGCTCCGAAGAGCGACGGCAATACGCGGCCCGGCGTGTTTCAGAGCCGGTATCAATCCGAACAGCAGGCCCGAGAGCAGCGACAGGATCAGCGTAAACACGAGCGCCCGCCCATCGAGAGAGATTTCGCTCAGCCGCGGCAGATTTGCCGGACCGATCGCCTTCAGAAGTTGAAGCCCCGCATAGGCAAGCCCGACACCGAGCGCGCCGCCCGCCAAGCCGAGCAACACGCTTTCGAGCAGCAGTTCCCGCGCGATCCGCCAGCGTCCCGCCCCCAGCGCGGCTCGAATCGCAAGCTCCTGCTGCCGGCCGTCCGCTTTCACCAGCAGGAGATTCGCAACATTGGCGCAGGCGATCAGCATCACAATACCGAGCGTCCCCATCACGATCCACAACACGCTGCCGATATTTCCGACTACCTGTTGCTTCAGCAAGCGAATCGCAGGCGTGATTCTCCAATGTGTGTAGAAATGCGAATTGGTGCCGGGGCCGTTCGACCAGAAATCCATCCAGATCGGCACCATGCGCGCCAAGTCCGTATCGGCTTGCGCAATCGTGACTCCCGGCTTGAGCCGCGCGATGCCGTTGTATCCGAAGCCGGCCAGGACAAGTTTGCTGCGGTCGAAGGCGAGAGGCACGATCAGGTCGAAATCCGCATTCACAACCCGGAACCCTCGGGGCATCACGCCCACAATTTCACGGGATTGTGCATCCACCGTAATGTGGCGCCCGATCACCGAAGGGTCGCCTCCGAATTGCCGCTGCCAATAACCGTAGCTGAGCATGACGGCTTTAGGGCCATGGGGATTCTGATCGGGCTGCGAGATCCAGCGGCCAAGAGCAGGCGGAACGCGAAGCGCCTGAAGCACGCCATCGCTGACCAAAACCGTGCGGACTTGTTCCGGCTGGCCGAGACCCGTGACGTTTGCCGTATCTGTGGCCCAGACGCCCAAC
>JBOGMI010000795.1:0-2955 GCA_050746645.1 Bryobacteraceae bacterium
TGCGGCGGCCTCTCAGGCCGCCTGCCGGAGAACTGCGCTCCGCTCTCATGCTGTTACCACGCTGGAACCGGCTCGGAAGCATAAGCTACTTTATCTGCCGCGTCAGATCGAACCCAATCGTTAATCCGCCCAACGTGTCCGCGTTCGGATTACCCACAAACGAAGCGCGTGTGGCGGCCCGCTGCGAAACGGTTGTTCCCGGGCTGGTCGTAAAGGCGAGTGTGAACGCGTGCCGCCAGATCTTCTTCTGAATCCCAAAAGCGAACACTGGCCGGTGAATGTTCAGCTCGCGCGCATGGTACAGCGTAGGAATTACTTCAGCTAGCAGCGCTACTGACGGGCGGATGTCGACCGCAATGCCCGTACCGAGCGAGAACGCGTTCACGCCCGGCACATCGGGAATTTCGTTCGAGAGAAATCCCGAGGGCTGCAACAGGATTCGATCGTTAAACGAAAACGTCGGAACCACGTAGATCTGCGCCTTCGAAGTGATGCTGCGCGAGAAGATACCCTCAATGTTCTCGGTGTAGTTCTTTCGGAAATTGTCCTGGCCTTCGATGGACGCGCGCACCATCAGGTTCAGCGGCGCGTTCTTTTGCTCTTCCAGTATGTTGTATCCGGCCATAAGTTGAATTGGCCGGTTGACTAAGCTAGATGATCGGAAGGCGCTGACAGACAGCCTATCTGTTACTCCATAACGGAACCCAAACGATGCGACAGCCACATTGTCCAGCCCAAATAGCTCCGCTCCGCGCGCCCTTCCGGTGAACGAGGGATCATAGGCAAATCGATGTGTGAAGTTCACATAGAGCCCGTGGCGGTCGGTCGGTCTGCCGGTAGGCAGGCTGATCAGCAGATCGTCTCCCGGGGTGTAGATCTTGGGTTTTGGAGCTTTCGCTTCCACTTTACCGCCGCTCGTTCTCGCGGGTAGCGAGCGAACGTAAGTGACCAGCTCTGCAATTTGCTTCTCGGTAAGCCGGCCCGACCAGGCGGGCATCCGCCCGTTTTTTCCGTGCTCAACGGCGTCGTGCATTTCCATCGCGCTTACGCTATTGATGAAAGCCTGGCTTGTGAAATTCGGTGTTCCAACCTCCTTGATTCCTTTTCCGCTGGGCCCATGGCAAGGCGAGCAATTCTTCTGAAACAGCGCAGCAGCGCTCTCCTGCGTCTGCGGCGCGGAAACCGGCGATGGGCGAGGCGTGCTGCGAACCTGCGCGACCGTCTTAGCCGACGTGTCGATCAGGTATTTCTTCCCGTTTCTGGTCAAAAGAACGGTGGAACGCGAGTTCTTGGGAAAGGATATGCCGAGTTCTTTGGCAAGTTCGGCCGACGGGCTCATACTTCCCGTTTTATCTGCCGATCCCGGACTCCCCTGTGCGCTTACCTTTGAAACAACCGCAATCAGACCGGCGGTAAGCGCTAAGAAAACCTGCAAACAACATATAGATCTATTCAGAGTGAACACTCGTGCTTCTTGCCTTTCAAGGGCAGTCTAAAAGCTCCGGGTGCCCGGTGTAGTTATAGACGTGTGAACATTTCGTAACAGCTTTAGACCTTGATCGGCAGCGAGCTGTCCCTCACATGCGAGAGTCGCGCAGAAGCCGGCGCCGCGGGCAGCCTTACGAAAAAACACGCGCCTGCCGCCGTTCGCCTTTCCACCCATAAGTCGCCGCCGTGGTCAAGCAGCACTTGCCGGGAAAGCGCCAGCCCCAGGCCCAGTCCGTTCTTCTTTCCAAAGCTGGCAAATGGCCGGAAGAGATTCTGCCACGCCTCTTCGGAAATGCCGGGGCCGGTATCTTCCACACGAACGATTGCCTGCCCGGCTTCCGTGCGGCCCTCAATCTGGATCGACCCGCCGCCGGGCATGGCGTCGATCGCATTTTGCATCAGGTTGACAAAGACGCGCTCCAGACGATCCCTCGCGGCAAGGACCTCCAGATCCGGCGGGATCGCGACGTCGATGCGGACCGAATGCAGCGCCGCACTCTGCCGCAATTGCTCCTGCGCTCCCGTCACGATGTCGATGAGCAGACAGACCTCGGGCGTCTTGCATTCTCCTCGTGAGGCATCGAGAAGATCCTGCAGGAGAGCTTGAATCCTGCGCGAGGAACTGTAGATCGTGGCGGCCAGCCGTTGGCGCTGCTCGTCCGACAACTCCGCATCGACCAGCATCTCCGCTCCGCCGTAAATGGCCGCCAGCGGATTTCTCAAGTCATGGACAATCGAGGTAGAGAGCCGCCCGATGGTGGCGATCTGCTCCTGCCGAATCAAATCTTCGCGTGCCGCCCGGATCGATTCGGACATTTGGTTGAAGGTGACCGCTAAACGCCCCAATTCGTCGCCGCTCTCGACCGGCACCCGGTAATCATAGTTCCGCTTGATGATCTCCGCGGCCGCCCGATCCAGCGTTCTCACCGGTTTGAGCACCCGCCGAAATAGCGCATAGGACAGCGCGAAGGCGACCATCAGTCCGACAATCCAAAACAGTCCGACTGCATGCCTCAGATTCCCGACCGCGCTCTGCAGCGCTCCTAGCGAGCGAATCACATATAAGTGACCGATTAAGTGCCCGGTCGTGTCCTCCAGGCTCGTTCCAAGAAGCAGATAGTTCTTCCCCGAAACGGCAATGCGGCGCGCTCCCCCAGGCAGATCCGTGCCCCCGCGAATGTCACTGGGAGTGATTCCGTCTAAAGTGCTCGCAATCACCGCGTCGGAAGTGGCAAATGCAAAATCGCTCCCGTTGGTGCGGCTCTTCAGGTCCTGCGTCAACCCGTCGTCAATATTGAAGGCGATCAGCAGAATATTCAACAGCCCCTCTTCATGCTGAGCCTGCACATAAACCGGCGTAAGCACGACGTAATAGAGCTGCGATCCTTTCGTCACGTACCCGGTAACCTGTTTGGGAAACCGTTTTAGCGCTGCCTGCACCAGCGCCGGATCCACCGCGAATTCGGG
>JBOGMI010000796.1:0-4909 GCA_050746645.1 Bryobacteraceae bacterium
CCTCCAGGTCGGTTTTTGATCCACGCGTTCAAAATTCGAGTCCGGCGCGGCCGTCTGTAGATAGGTGTCGTCGAATCGATCGAATCGAAGCCCGCCGGTCAGCGCCCATTTCCGCCCAAAATTAACCGTGTCGATCGCATATAGACCCGCGGTAAGAGCCGTGTCGTATACCTGCGACCGCATCGTGACACCGGGATTGATCGATTCGCTCGGATCCGGATCGAGAAGGCTCGTCATGGGCGCCGTGTAATTACGGCGTATGGGGTCGAATGTTTCTCTTCCGCCTTCGACTCCAGTTACAAAGGTGTGACGCAGAAATCCGGTTTCAAAGTGCGCGGTAAAGTCCAATTGATCGTCGAGAAATGTGTTTGTGCTTTGATTGGCCAGTTCGCTCCGGTTGACTTGGATGTCGCTTAATGGCGTGGATAAACTGACGACGCCTGGCCCGCTTGTTTGCAATCTGGGTATGGTGACAACAATGTTGTCCGCATAATTGGCATACCGCACCTGATCACGCATAGTTATATGGCTGTTGATATCGTGCTCCGCGCGAACCGTTCCGATATCGGCATAGGCCCGCAGAAAATTATCATTTTCCAAACCGTAGTAGTTGAAACGATTTACCGGCGCCGGTCCGTTAAAGAGCCACGGGATTCCGTAATCCGGAATATCGTCCTCGTTCTGGTGAAAGTAACTGAAAATGAGCCGTGTGGGCGTGCCAAGACCAAGCGCGAGCGAGGGAGCAAAGCCATCGCGCCGGTTTTCCGCCACATCTCTGCCCGCGACGCCACCGATATCGCCCATCGCGTTCATGCGAAACGCCGCTCCCGAGCCCAATGCCGGCACGGGAATGTTCACGTCCACGGTGGCGCGTCTGGTGGCATCGGTGCCGAAATCCAAATCGCCGGAAAAGAAACGGTTCAGATCCGGCGTCTTGCTCGCCTGATTCACCACGCCGCCGGTTGAGCCTCTGCCGAAAATGACCGAGGCCGGCCCTTTGAGCACTTCCACTTCCTGCGTATTGAACGGATCGCGATAATAGTTGCCAACATCGCGCATGCCATCGATGTACAGATCGTCGCGCGCGCTAAATCCGCGGATAGTCAGATTGTCCCCTTGCGCGCCACCCTCCCCAGCCGCCAAACTGATTCCCGCTACGTTGCGCAAAGCATCGCGAAGCGTGGTATTCGCCTGCTGTTGCATCACCTGGTGCGGTACCACATCGATGGTTTGGGGGATGTCTTCGAGAGGCTTTGGGAATTTCGGGATGGACGTGGCTAGTTCGAGAATTTTAGCGGTCACATTGACGGAGGTCAAGGCACTCTGGAAATCCAGTTCGATGGCGTTGAGTTTCACGAAACGATACGTCACGCCGGTGTTCGAGAAGATCCGCTTGAGCGCCTCGTCCAGTGTCAGCAAGCCGGTAACCCCGGGCGATTGCACATTCAGAATTTCCGCATTCGCAGCAGTAGATTTCACGCCGCTGCCGGCCTGGAACGCCTGGAGAACATCTCCAAACTTTCCAGGCGGAATGTTGTAACGCCGCACCGGAAGCGTGGCGATTTGCCCGGAATGGCCGCGCCGCCCGCCCGGCGAACTCTTTTGCGCCAGCGCAATTTTTCCGCTTCCCGTAGCCGCGTACGCAGCCAGAGTGCCCATGGCGATCCAGCGCCGCGGCTTCTTGATTCGTTTCGCTGCCACTCGCGATTCTCCCTTGCCGGTTCCGACCGGAGTATTGAAAATTTCGAGCTGGCGGGCCTACAATCGGAAGGTCGCCAGCCCTTGCTGTCGATTAGCCAAGCCCGGGCGCTGCTCCGCCAAGAGTTTCGGCGCCTGGAGCTTGGATTTTTGGCGATCCGGCTATATCGGACCGTAATGGTCCAGGATAGAGCCTCCCCGCTGACTGTGTCAATACCTTTTCTGTGGCGTAGTCAGCCAGCCGCGCGCTTCCAGCACGCGGCGGAAGCCGGGAGTTTGCAGCGAGACCGGCGGGAAATAGGATCCCGCCGGCGTCCGCACCCACCAGGCGCCGGTTCGCTTGCGCTCTTCGGGCGTGGTGAAGCGATATTCGTAGAGCATCGCGCGCACATACTTCGGCGGGGCGTTCGGAAACGGATTGTTGCGCAGAAGGCCGAGCACGGCGCGGTCGTTCTCAAGCAGTTTCGCCATGAAATTCACGAACCAGGGGTAATTTTGATAGCTGCCCATGGCCGCAAACCACATCAGCCAATCCAGCCGCAAATGGTAGGGCGCGATTTGCGGCGGGCGGTAGTTCACATCGCCCGGTTTGCCTTTGAATTCGTATTCGCGCCACTGGGTTGCCGGCGTAATGATGGCATCGGCAGCCCCTTCGATGATGACTTCGTAGCGTGTCCGCGTGATGCTGCCAAAGGCGCCGTAAGAGCCGACCAGGTGCAACGAATTGAAGCTGGTATTCATGATTTGGCGCGAGGAGATCATGTTCACCACGACCGGAATGCTCATGAGGGCTACCAGGACGAGCATCCCAATGTTGGCGAATTTTAGTGTGGGGCCGGCGGAGTGCAAGAGCGGCGCAGCGGCATGAAAGAATTTTCCGTCCAGAGTGGAGAACGCAAGCACAACGGTGAGCCAATTCAACCAGGAGAGATTGCCGCTAGCGATGATGGTCAGTTGAAACAAGATCGTGATCAGGCCCGCAATGCCGGCGATCGGCTGCGGCAGAAAAAGCAGAAACGGAATCAGCAGTTCCGCGAAGTGATTGAACAGCACGCCGCCCCGATTCAGCCAGCGCGGCGCCCAATGGAAATACCAACTCAGCGGATTGGGCATGGGCTGGGTTTGGTAATAATAGTCGAGGCAGGTGAGATGGCGCCAGCAAGGATCGCCGCGAAGCTTGATCAAGCCGGCACCAAACATGACCCGAAACAGAAGCCAGCGGAAAAACCAAACGCTGATCTGCGGCGGCGCAACTTTCGAACCACCCATGAATATGGCGAAAAAGCAGGCTTCAAGCAGGATCGACTCCCAGCCGAAGGCGTAGAACGTCTGGCCGACGTTGACCAACGACAAGTAGAGGATGTAAATGACGATCCAGACTGCCGCGATGAAGCCGGTCCCGAAGCGCTGCGGAATGCCGGCAATGACCAGGCAGGAAAGAATCAGGCCAACCCAGGCCGCAACCGTGAAGGCGATATCGCGCGGGAAGAGATAGAAAAGGCTGGGCGCCTGGCGGAAGGGGACTTGCTTGACAAAAAGCGGGACAGGCAGCAGGCCGCGCTCGCCCAACAACGGCTTGAATTGATTCAGCGCCACCAGAAAGGCGATCAGGCAGATCACCCCGAGGCCGCGGTAGAGCAGCAGACGCGTAAGCCAGTAGCCGGGAAGGTCTGCGGCGGCGGCGGGCGGAGGGGCAATCACTCCCTCAAAGATAAGCCGGGAGAGACTGCCAGGGAAGGTTCGGGGGCTCGCCGGGAAGCCGGCAAGACGAGGGTGCGCAGTCCCAAGCAGAGTGAAGCCGCCACAGCCGCGATGCGCAACCAATTGAGCGAGACCCAGAGCCTCGCTGCGGAGGCCAGCGCATCCCCCGTTTGCCCGGCTCCATGGTAAACGACCATGTTGATAACGGATGGCCTGAAATACAGCAGGGTCACCATGGTCGTGATCAGCAGCAGCACGGTGGCGGAAAGGCGCCAGGCCATCTGCCGCCGCGGAAGGCCAAAGCTCGTCAGCAGCGCCGCCAACGCCAGCAGCCCGAGGATGGGTGTTGCCGACGACCAGAAGAACCGGCCGGCGCGGATCTGGACGCGCAGAAGCGGATTGTTTGCCAGGAGCGACCGCGGTGCATCGTCTGCCCAGAATGGCACGACGACGAGCGTTTCATACAATCCGGCGCCGAGTATGAAAGCAGTCCCCAGGACAAATGCCCACAGCGCAAGAGACGACAACCGTAATCGCATCGGCGGATCCCCCTCTGGATTTAAATATAGTGTCACTATATCAAATGTGGAGCCATGAAGCCATCCGGCAAACGCCCCTACGATTCGACCAAACGCCGTGCCGCCGCGGCGGAAACGCGGCGGCGTATTGCCCATAGCGCGCGGCGCCTGTTTGCCTGGCACGGCTATGGCGCGACTTCCATCGAGGCGATCGCCGCAGACGCCGCCGTGGCCGTGCCGACGTTTTACGCGATTTACCGCTCGAAGCGCGCCCTGCTCTTCGCGCTGCTGGAGGCGGCGGAGGCGCAAGCCGATGTGGGCAGCTTGCAGGCGGCGCTTCGCGCGACTGCCGATCCGCGCCAACAATTGCGTTTATTTGTGTCATTCAACTGCCGTTTTTATCGGCAGGCGGCGGACCTGGTTGAGGTGGCGCGCGGCGCGGGCAGCACCGAACCGGATCTGCTGGCGCTCTGGAAAAAGGGCGAGAGGCGGCGGCTGCGCGGCCAAGCGCCTCTGGTGCGGGCCTTGACGGCGCTCGGCGCGCTGCGCGAAGGGCTGCGCGAGCACGATGCCCTCGATATCCTCTGGTCCCTGAGCGGCGCGGACACTTATCGGCTATTCGTTACCGAACGCGGCTGGAAGCCGGCAAAATATGAAACCTGGCTGGCCGATTCGCTCGAAGCCCTGCTGCTTCGCCCCGTCTCCCCGGTCCGTGGCTTACCATAAATTCCAGTATGCGTCTAATATGCATGGAGCATCTTGATTGAAGCGAACCAGTTTGAAGCGAACCATGGTCGAGTTCGGTCTTAAGAGAATCGTCTGCCTCTTGAGCGTCGTGCCGGCCGGGGCCGTCGCCGCCTTCTGTCAGCAGCCCGATGTGCAAACCATCATTCAAAGGTCGGTACAGGCGAACCAGCGGGATTTTGCCGCGGCTCCCAATTATTCCTATGACGAGTGCGATAAAGTTGCCCAAGGCACCAGGACCTATCGCG
>JBOGMI010000797.1:0-1430 GCA_050746645.1 Bryobacteraceae bacterium
CTGTAGTCCAGTGGCGAGCGTCCTGCGTAGATCGTGAAGCGTCCACGGCTCGGCAGCGCCAAGCGCCTTGTCGAGCCGGCGTTTCAGCCGGCCAAAGCCAGTGAACGGCCGTTGCCGGCCAGCGATCCGGCTTTCTGCCGGGAACTGGCGGTCATCGGCACTGTGAAGACTGCGAGCGCCTGAACAACCAAGGACGCTAGTCCCCTATGTCATTGACATTGAGCGATTTGTTGGAATCGATGCCGCCGCAGTTGGCGGAGGGTCGATTCGGTGTCTGCAAGTGGGATTGTGGTCAAGAAGTATGTCGTGAAGCTGAGCGCCGAGGAGCGGGATCGGCTGCAAGCTCTGATCCGAAGCGGCAAGCATCCGGCGCGCAAGCTGATGCGGGCGCGCATCCTGTTGAAGGCCGACGCCTCGGCGGCCGGCGATGCGTGGGGCGACCGCCAGATCGCCGATGGCCTCGACACCAGCCTTGCGACCGTTGCCCGTATCCGCCAGCAACTCGTCGAAGAAGGGCTGGACGGTGTGCTGACGCCCAAGCGCTCGCCGAACTCTGCCAGGAAGCGTATATTCGACGGCGCCAGCGAGGCCAGGCTGATCGCCCTGGCTTGCTCGCAGCCACCGCAAGGTTACGCGCGGTGGACGCTGCAGATGCTGGAGGGCCGCGTCGTCGAGTTGAACATCGTCGAGCGGGCCAGCGACAACACGATCGGGCGGACGCTAAAAAAAACATTCTCAAGCCGCACCTGAATGAGCAATGGGTGATCCCGCCGGATGCCAACGCCGCTTTCGTGGCTGCCATGGAGGATGTCATCGAGGTCTACCATCGACCGCAGGATCCCGATCGTCCCGTGGTCTGCGTGGACGAGACGTCGAAACAACTCATCGTCGAGACACGCACGCCGATCCCGGCCAAGCCTGGGCGGCCGAAGCGGGTCGATTACGAGTATCAGCGCAACGGCACCGCCAACCTGTTCATGATGTTCGCGCCCCTGGAAGGCTGGCGGGAGGTCAAGGTGACCGACCGCCATGCGGCGATAGACTATGCGCAGGTGCTGAAGGACTTGTCCGACACGCACTTCCCGCAGGCCAGCAAAATCGTGCTCGTGCAGGACAATCTCAGCACCCACAAGCCGGCTTCGCTCTACGAAGCCTTCCCAGCCGCCGAAGCCCGCCGCCTCGTCGAGCGGTTCGAGTGGCACTACACGCCCAAGCACGGCAGTTGGCTGGACATGGCCGAAAGCGAACTCAGCGTGCTGTCGTGCCAGTGCCTTGATCGCCGCATCGCTGACAAGGCGAGCCTGATCATGGAAGTCGCAGCATGGCAGAAAGGTCGCAACACCAAGCACGCCAAGGCCGATTGGCAGTTCACGACCGCAGACGCCCGCATCAAGCTCAAGAGGCTCTACCCGGCGTTATGAATGACTCAG
>JBOGMI010000798.1:0-1250 GCA_050746645.1 Bryobacteraceae bacterium
AGCCGCCGTCGCTACGGCGCCCCCCGGGTGACCGCCGCCCTGTGGAAGCAAGGGCAGCCGGTGCCCGAAAAGCGCGTCGCCCGCCTCATGGCCGAGCTCGGGATCGCAGGGATCTGCGGAAGGAAGAGGGTGAAGACCACGCGCCGGGACCCCGACGCCATCCCGGCCGGAGACCTGGTCGAGCGGGACTTCAGCGCCACAGCGCCCGATGAGCTGTGGCTGACCGACATCACCTACCTCCCAACCGACGAGGGCTGGCTGTACCTGTGCTCGATCCTCGACGCCTGCAGCCGCCGCCTCATCGGCTGGTCGATCGCTGACCACATGAGGACCGAGCTGTGCACCGACGCCCTGGAGGCCGCCGTCCTCCTGCGAGGACGAAGCGACTTCACCGGCACGGTGCTGCACTCCGACCACGGCTGCCAGTACACGAGTGCTGACTTCGGGCGGCTCTGCCGCAGGATGCACCTCGTCCAGTCGATGGGGACGGTCGGGACAAGTTACGACAACGCGATGGCAGAGAGCGTCTGGTCATCATTGAAACGTGAGCTCGTCTACGAGACGCACTTTTTCACCAAAGAAGAGGCCAGACGGCTTGTATTTGAATGGATCATCTGGTATAATAGGGAACGACTCCATAGCTCCATTGATTACCTCTCACCAATGGAGTTCGAGGAGTCATCGACCGCTAAAGAAGCCGCGTAACGGCTGTCCAGTTTGGCGGGGGAAGCCCACTTCACTGGTCAGCGGACGCTCCGAGAGCGGTCTTTCAAGCCCTTCAGGAGCACCGTGAGTCCTCGCTCGAACTCGCCCTCGGGCCCGCCGGGATGATCCTGGCCGGGTTTGCGGTGGCAAACTTGGCTCTAGAGACAACTATAGGTTGTCTCCCACGTCGACGACAACCTATAGTTGTCGTATGAGTGATATTAAGTTGGACGTGAACTCGCTGATCCTGCGGGTCTTCGAGGAACAAGCAGACGGTGATGCACTCGACCGCCTGGAGGTCGCGTGCTCCAGGGCTCGCGATCTCGGCGAGATGGCCGATCAGCTCGTCACGTACTTCGTGAACAAGGCGCGTGACGCCGGCTTGTCGTGGACGCAGATCGGCGAGCGGATGGGGGTTACCAAGCAAGCCGCACGCAAGAGATTCGTCCCGCGTGACATCCCCGACGAGCCATCGGTCCTCAAGGAGAGGATCTACGGGCGCTACACGGATCGGGCCAAGCACGTCCTCGTGCTGGCACAGTCCC
>JBOGMI010000799.1:0-9274 GCA_050746645.1 Bryobacteraceae bacterium
CGCTTACGCTTCCGGATCAGATTCGAGGCTCGGCGCTACGACGAGGAAAGGCTTGACAAGCGAGCGGCAAATCGGTCATACTTCCATCGATAGACGATGGGAGAGAAAGCGAAAACACCGGAGCTGCTGCCGGGAACGCTGGACCTGCTGATTTTGCGGACGCTGGTTGGCAACCCGATGCACGGCTACGGAATTGCGCAGCGGCTCAAACAAATTTCCGATGATGTTCTGCAAGTCGGCGAAAGCTCGCTGTATCCGGCTTTGCAGCGGCTGCTGCTGAACGGATGGGTCAAAGCGGATTGGGGAGTTTCCGAGAACAACCGCCGCGCGCGCTATTACACGCTCACCGCGGCGGGCCGGAAACAACTCCGGTCGGAGCGCGAAGAATTCGAACGCGTGGTCGGCGCGATTCAAAAGGTCTTAAGGATGGCTTAGCGGACACATGCGGCTCCATCGATTCTGGAGAAAATTGCTATGCCGCAGCCGGCGCGGGCAGCTCGACCGCGAGCTTGCGGAAGAAATCGAGTTTCATCGTCATCTGAAGGAGCAAGAGAACCTGCAAGCCGGTTTAGAACGCGAAGACGCCGTGGATCGAGCTCACAAGCAGATGGGCAATCTCACCCTCGCTAAGGAGGAAGCGCGCGGTCTGTGGAGTTTTCCGTTGCTCGAGAACTTATTGCAAGATATTCGCTACGCCGCGCGCATGTTCCGGCGCATCCCTGGTTTCACCGTGATCGCGGTAATCTCGCTGGCTCTCGGCATCGGCGGCAACGTGGCGATGTTTACGCTTGTCGACACACTGCTGATTCGCCCTCTGCCGTTTGCGCAGCCCAACCGGCTGGTTCGCATTACAGGTATCTATCCCAGAGCGGCGCTGCCGGTCTTTCAACAGCACAGCCACGCGCTGGAGGTCGCACTTGCCGGCTCGGCATCCGAACTGAATCTTACCGGAGCCGGTGAGCCGATCCGCGTTCTGGGAAGCATCGCGTCGCCGAATCTGTTCCGCCTCCTGGGACTTCCGGTGGAAAGAGGACGCGATTTTCAACCGGGAGAGGATTTGCCCGGACGCGACGGCGTCGTAATTTTAAGCGATTCTCTCTGGAGATCGAAGTTCGGCGGGAATCCGAAAGTTATCGGACGCACGATCAAGCTGAATGGCGTGAACCGGCAAATCGTTGGCGTGATGCCGCCCCATTTCGGCTATCCGTCGTCGGAAGTGCAGCTTTGGATTCCCGCCCGGCTCGATGCATCGGATATGGTCCAGTACTGGGGCGGCGATTTCGTCACGCTGATCGCGAGACTTCGCCCCGGAGCCACGCTGGCACAAGCTCGGAACGAGGTCCCTTCGATCGTCTCGCGCATCCGGCGGATGTTCCCTTATCCGATGTCGCGCGACTGGAACCCCAACCCGACGGTCATCTCTTTGCGCCAGGATTTGACCGGCAACGTGCGCCTACGGCTGATCATTCTGTTTGCCTCGGTCGGCCTGGTTCTTCTCATCGCCTGTGCGAATGTTGCGAATCTGCTTTTGTCTCGCGCGACCACACGCAGAAGAGAAATCGCTCTCCGCGCGGCGTTGGGCGCCGGACGCTTGCGCATTATTCGCCAACTGCTCACCGAAAGTATTCTTCTGGCGTTCGTTGGAACCGGATTGGGAACGCTGCTCGGCATCGCCGCACTTTCGGTCTTTAAAACTCTGCTGCCGCCTGGAATACCGGGGCTGATGCGAGCCGGGCTGGATTGGCACGTGGCCGCGTTTGCCGCGGGTTTGGCGATTCTGACCGGCGCGGCATTCGGGCTGGCTCCCGCATGGAGCGCGTCACAAATCGATCTCGCGGGCGCCATGAAAACCGGCAGCCAGAGATCGACAGCCACCAAGTGGATCGCGCTGAGAAGCTGGCTGATCGCCGGAGAAGTCGCGCTGACACTCTTATTATTGGTAAGCGCCGGGCTGCTGATGAAGAGTCTGTACACCTTGTCGGACGGGAATCCGGGGTTTGACCCGAATGGCATTCTGACCCTCAGGATCAGCCCGAATCAGTCGCTCTGTACGGAGCGGTCCGCCTGCATCGCGCTTTACGATCGCATTTTAGAGAGAGCGCGCGGCACGCGAGGCGTTTCCCAAGCCGTGGTCGCCAACACCGTCCCGCTCGCGAGCGAATTGCCGATGATTCCGGTGGATGTGGAAGGCCATCCGAAGTCCGCCGATTTTCCGGCGCCGATGTTCTGGATTGGCGCCATCAGCCCCGGTTACTTGCACCTGATGAAGATTCCGCTCATCGCGGGCAGATCGTTCACCCAAGCCGACGGCGCGCACGCACCGCACGTAGTGTTGATCACGCCGGCCACAGCCCGCCGCTATTGGCCGGGACAGGACCCCATCGGCAAGCACATCAAGTGGGTCGGAGAGACGCAGTGGAGAACCGTCGTCGGCGTAGTGCGAGGCGTCCGGCAATACAGTTTGGCCGCCAACTTGCCGGACTGGGTGGGCGGCGCGATGTATATGCCCTATGCGCAGGCGGTTCAGGGAGACCAGCAAATACCCGCCGCGATGAACTTATTAGTTAAGGTGCGGAACGACTCGGGCCGGCTTCCCAGCGAGCTTCGAGAACTCGCCCGAGACCAGGCCCCCAATGCCCCGGTCGGCGCCGTGCAATCGCTGACCGGCATTATGTCTGCTTCGATCGGCACTTTTCGCTCCACCATCGACATATTTGTGGGCTTTGCCGCAGCCGCCATTCTGCTGGCGATCGTCGGGATCTACGGTTTGGTGTCTTACTGGGTTACACAACGAACTTATGAGATTGGCCTGCGCATGGCTATTGGAGCAACCAGGGGGAATATCGTCTCCATGGTCCTAAAACAGGGATTGCGAATTGCGCTTTACGGAATTGCGGCAGGATTCGTCGCGGCGCTCCTGCTCACTCGTTTTCTGGTTAGTCTGCTTTACGGCGTTAAGGCTACAGATCCGATCACCTTCGCCATAGTCATTGCACTGATGCTGGGCGCGGTCGGCCTTGCTACCGCCATTCCGGCGTGGAAAGCTTCGCAAATCGATCCGGTGCGGTCGCTGCGGGTGGAATGATACACGACTGAATGGAGCAACTACACCCCCAACGCCCGTGCACGCAGATGCGTAAAATTGACAACATCGATCCGATCACGCTGGAGTATCAGGTAGAGATCCAGATCGTCCGTGAGCACAGCACATTTGTTCTCGCGCGCAACAGCAGCAATCGCCGCATCGACGAGTCCGAGTGTTTCGTAGACCGGATCTTCCGCTGCCTGCGCGCTTGCAATTTGCGCCTCGTTGAGGAACGAAATCGTTTGCTTTAAAATCTGGCGGGCCCGTAACCTCTCACGCCCTGAGAGGTCAGTTAAATTGCTTACTTCTGCCAGTACATGCGGCAGCGTGTACAGTTCGGTCCACTGCTCCAGTACGCGAACTAACAGATCAAAATCTCGAATTTCGTATTTACTTGTTCTCTTGAAATTAGCGATGCGGCTGGGATTCACCGAGCCGACGGCAAACAATACAAGGAGATTCGTATCGACGAGCAAACCGCGGTTCGGTCCGGACAGCATCGCTACGCAACTTCACGCAGCTTCATGGCAATGAGCTCTCCAGTTTCGGCGTCAATCAAGAACCGTCTGTACCGCACCGGATGAGCAAACTGAGCGATAGAGCTAGTCTTAGTCTGTGGCAGGCTGAGCGTAATGCTCCAGACGTCTCGCCCCTTGTACGAATCCTTCTCAATCTCCTCAACACCGGAGGAAGCCTCCTCCAGCATTTCGGTCGCCTTCGCCCTGGCGATTCCAATTGCTTGTTTGACATCAATCATCGCTCACCCACAGAGTCCATTATGATCACAATCCCACGCCCGCTATCATAAAGAAGATGGCAACGACTACGCTGAATGGGACCGCAACGGAATACAAAGTAGCCGATCTGAACCTGGCCGACTGGGGGCGCAAGGAGATCTCGATCGCCGAGCACGAGATGCCGGGTCTGATGGCGATCCGGCGCAAATATGCCGCCGAGAAGCCGCTCGAAGGCGTGCGCGTCACCGGCTCGCTGCACATGACGATTCAGACGGCAGTGCTGATCGAGACGCTGGCCGATCTCGGTGCCGCTGTCCGCTGGGCAAGCTGCAACATCTTTTCGACGCAGGACCATGCCGCGGCCGCGATCGCCGCTTCCGGCGTTTCCGTGTTTGCCTGGAAGGGCGAATCGCTGGAGGATTACTGGTGGTGTACCTACCAGGCGATCAGCCATCCCGGCGGCAAAGGGCCGCAGTTGATCGTGGACGACGGCGGCGATGCGACGCTTCTGATTCACAAGGGCTACGAGCTCGAAGAAGGCAGCGGGTGGGTCAACAGCCGGTCCGAGAGCGAAGAAGAAGACGTGATCAAGAACCTGCTGAAGAAAATTCACCAGGAGGATTCGCAGCGCTGGCATAAGGTCGCGCGCGAGTGGCGCGGCGTATCGGAAGAGACCACCACTGGCGTGCACCGGCTTTACAAAATGCAGGAAGCGGGTACGCTGCTGGTGCCGGCGATCAATGTCAACGATTCGGTGACCAAATCGAAGTTCGACAATCTCTATGGCTGCCGCGAGTCGCTCGCCGACGGGATTAAACGCGCGACCGACGTGATGGTTGCGGGAAAAGTGGCGGTGATTTGCGGCTATGGCGATGTGGGCAAGGGATCGACGCAATCGCTCAGCGGCATGGGCGCGCGCATCGTGGTCACCGAAATCGATCCCATCAACGCGCTGCAGGCCGCCATGCATGGCTACGAAGTGACGACCATCGAAGACACGCTCGGGCGCGGCGATATTTACGTCACCTGCACCGGCAATCTCGACGTGATCACGCTGCAGCACATGCAGCGAATGAAAGACCAGGCGATCGTCTGCAACATTGGCCACTTCGACAACGAAATTCAAGTCGCGCGATTGAACGCGGCGCCCGGCGTGCAGCGCACCAATATTAAGCCGCAAGTGGATATGTACACCTTCCCGGATGGCCATAGCATCTTTCTGCTTGCCGAAGGGCGGCTGGTAAATCTCGGCTGCGCCACCGGACACCCGAGTTTCGTCATGAGTAACAGCTTCGCCAACCAGACGCTGGCACAGATTTATCTGTGGAGAAACCGCGATAGCTATCAAGCCGGCGTCTATACACTGCCGAAGAAGCTCGACGAAGAGGTGGCGCGGCTGCATCTGGAGAAGATCGGCGTGAAGCTGACGACGCTGAGCCCGGCCCAGGCTGAGTATCTGGGCGTACCGGTGGAAGGGCCGTACAAGGCGGAACACTATCGTTACTGATGGGCGTTACTGACGGCTTAAGCAGCCGGGCACTTGACTCCTGGCCCAGCCGGGTCGCGTGGTCCTCACTCCATTTTTCGTAAGCTTTCTTCAGAAGCGGCCGTATGCCGGTCGAATCCATCCAGAGCCTCTGTAGAGGGACGGCTGAAGCGTCTAGCTCACGACATCTGAAGGTTTCCGAGGATTTCCGCCGTTGTGAGGCGTTGGATCGCCCCGCGCTAGCTCTCGCCGCGATAGGCCCGTTCCAGTTCGGCAAGATCGAGTTTCTTCATCTGAAACATGGCCTTTGTGGCGCGCAGAGAGGCTTCCGCACCGCCGCCCTGCAACATTTCGAAAAGGCGGGTCGGGACGATTTGCCATGCGAGCCCGTACTTATCTTTCAGCCAGCCGCATTGGATCTCGGTCCCCCCATCCAATAGCTTTTCCCAATACCGGTCTATTTCCTTTTGTGTTTCACAGTTGACCACGAACGAGATTGCTTCTGTGAATTGAAAATGCGGCCCGCCATTCAATGCCACGAATTCCTGTCCGGCCAGCTCGAAGGCGATCGTCATCACGCTTCCTTTCGGCCCGGGACCGGCTTCGCTATAGCGAGCGACGGTTTTCACCCGTGAATCCTCGAATATCGAAATATAGAAATTCACCGCCTCTTCCGCCTGATGATCGAACCACAAGAACGGAGTTATTTTTTGAAAACGTTTGGCCATATCTTCCCCTCACTAAGTCGAATAACAGATCGGTACACAAAATACAAGAGCCACACCGCGCATACGACGACGATTGCCGCGCGCAGATGCGCCGCCGCGGGAACGGAAAGTCCGATCCCGGTCCCTACGGCTATATAGAGCGCCAGACAAGCCGGGCATTTCGGTAAAAGGATCAGGATGGCGGCCGGGGCCAGCCATCCTTTTGTCCCGGGATTACGGCATCTGCCGCAGCCGGGCGGTTTCATCCGCCCCTCTCGCCTTGCGCACAGCGCGACTCTAAAGCCTGCGGCGGTACGTGCTGCTCCTGCATCTCCATCTCGTAGCCGTCGTCGTAGCGATCATGGTGGCGCACCCAGGACATGGTGAACGCCAGCCCGTCTTCGCCGCGTCCTTTGGGCGCCAGATCCAGACACTTGTATGTGCCTATAAGGCTTTCCGCGCCGCGGGCATAAGCGGAATAGGTGTGGAACACCTCGCCGCTGCTGTTCTTATAAAACACGCTGATCCCGGGAGCCTCTTCTGCCGGAAATGGTTGCCAAGCATAGTTATAGTAGACATTTCCCTGAGCTAACTCGTCCTTGCGGAATGATACCTGGAAATCGAAATTGAAATCGTTCTCGAAGGAAGATACCCACTTAAAGCGCCAGCCCATCCTCTTTTGGAATGCCTGGATCTCCAGCAGAGGCGCGCGAGAGATGGCTAGAAATGTCACATCCCGATGAGCCAGATGAATCAGGGCTCCATCGATATGATCGGCCAGATAGGAGCAGCTTTTGCAGCCCTCCTGCCATCCTGGGCCGAGCATGAAATGGTAAACCATGAGCTGGCTGCGGCCGGCAAAAAGCTGTGCCAAGGTTTCCCTCCCTTTCGGCCCGTCGAATACATACGTTTTGTCGATTTTCACCCAGGGCAGCGTGCGCCGCTCTCTGCTGAGCTCGTCATGCAGGCGCGTCAGCATCTTTTCCTTTTCCAGAAGCGTAATGCGCGCTTTCAGCCATTCCTCCCGCGAAGCTACCGGGTGAACCAATCCTACTGTGTTCATCATGTCCTCTCCTTTTCAGGACTGCTCTCACCAGATAGTCGTTTGGGAAGGAGCGGATTCGACAATGCACCCCGGGAATTTCTGATAATCTCGAGCCGGCAGCTCGCGCAGAAGCGGCTTTGCCAAGCCGATCGCGAGACTACCGGACACATAAGCCCAATGTGTCCACCATGACGAATGTCTCCGGCTGGCCATTCCTGGCCGCAGCCGGTGATCGAGATACTGCGGAATTTACCTGACGCGCGTCATTTCGCGTAATCGCCGCTCCAGAAAACGCTGCTCGGCGGCACTGGTTGCCAGCTCCCGAGCGCGCGCATAATGTTGGGCCGCTTCGTTGAGCAATCCCTGGCGGCGTAGCAGGTCCGCGCGAGTTGCATGAAACAAGTGATAGCCGTCCAATTCGCCGGTCGCGGCGAGCGAATCGAGGAGCGCCAACGCCGGTTCCAAGCCCTGCGCCATGGAGACGGCCACCGCTCGATTCAACGAAACGACAGGCGATGGCTGTAACCGCTCCAAAACGTCGTAGAGCTGGAGGATTTGCGGCCAGTCGGTATCTTCGGCACGTGCCGCGGAACAGTGAAGCGCTGCGATTGCCGCTTGTATCGCAAACGGGCTCGGGCCGGCGCGAAGCGCCTCCTCAACCAGCGGCAGCGCTTCTTCGATCTGGCCCCGATTGAACCGGCTGCGATCCTGCTCTTCGAGCAACACGAGATCGCCGGCTTCATCGACGCGCGCTTCGCGGCGCGCATCGTGAAGCAACATCAGCGCGAGCAGAGCCGTCACCGGACCGGGCGGCGGAGTGAGGAGCGACCGCAACAGCCGCTCCAGGCGAATCGCTTCGCCGCAGAGATCGGTGCGCACATGCGGTTTGCCGTGTGTGGCCGCGTAGCCTTCATTGAAGATGAGATAAATCACCGTGAGCACCGCGTCGAGGCGCTCGGGCATTTCCTCCGCGCCGGGAACCCGGTAGGGGATGCCCGCATCGCGAATTTTGCGTTTGGCGCGGACCAGCCGCTGGGCCATGGTCACCGGAGGGATCAGAAAAGCGCGCGCGATTTCCTCCGTTTCAAGACCGCCCATCGTCCGCAGCGTCAGAGCCACCTGCGCTTCCGGCGCGAGAGCCGGGTGGCAGCAGGTGAAGATCAACTTCAGCCGATCGTCGGGAATCTCAGCGCTGTCGTACTCGACCGGCGAAACGGCTTCGCTCGCACCGGCGTTCTGAACCGCCGCCGTGAAGCGGGCACGGCGCCGTATGCGATCGATTGCCTTGTGTCGGGCGGTCTGAATGATCCAGGCGCGCGGGTGCTCCGGGACGCCATCCGCCCGCCATTGACCGACCGCGGCCGCAAACGCCTCCTGCGCGGCTTCTTCCGCCACTTCGAAGTCGTTCAAAAGACGGATCAGAGTGGCCAAGATCGAAGACCACTCCAAACGGTAGATCTCCTCGATTTTTTCGTCGGACGCGGCAGGCATGCTAAAAACATTTTCCAATGGTGTCGATTTGGACAGACGCCGTTCGATAGACTTACGGAGGCTTACATCTATGAAATACTTGCTGCTGATTTACCAGGAGGAAAGAACAGCGCCGAACGAGGCCGAGCGCGAGCAATGCTACAAAGACTCGACCGCGCTGGCGCAGAATCTGGCCGCAAAGGGACAATTCGTTGCCGCCGCTCCGCTGCATCCCACGGCCGCTGCTACCAGCGTGCGTGTCCGCGAAGGAAAGCGGCTGGTGACCGACGGCCCATTCGCCGAAACTCGTGAGCAGCTCGGAGGCTATTTCCTGGTCGACGTGGCGACGCTCGATGAGGCGCTCAACATCGCCGCGCGCATTCCCGCCGCGACCAACGGCACTGTAGAAGTCCGGCCTCTCAGGGAACTTGCGGGCCTGGCGGAGGATGCGGCGTTGGCTCGTCAAACCGTGCCATAAGATTTCGGCGCCGAAGTTCAGTCACCGGGTGCTACGCTGTAATCGCGCTAACGGGTGCATCCGGTCCGCAGGAAAGGGCAGTGCCCTCCGTCACAATCGAATAGCTTTATCAAATCTTCTTTCAAGCCTGAGGGTGCGGACTTAAGGCGAGCTTTTGAAAGGAGCTTTGAATGAGCACGAAGAATCTTCCCTCCCGTCCCAACCTGGAGCAATACAAGAAACAGGCCAAGGACCTGCTAAAAGAAATCCAAAAAAGTGACGCCTCT